>CAYSIU010000107.1:0-7807 GCA_964431095.1 uncultured Chitinophaga sp.
CAATTCTGAACGGTTGTATATCGCACATCAGCTCCTTTTTTTGCAAAAATCTCTCCCGATTAGTCCCAGCAATCCAACTCCGGCCACCGGCAGGAGTGGGATCAAAGCGGTGGTGTTTGCATTGGGCTTGAGGTCAATACTTTAGTTCCTCGGCATTTTCCACATCAATGGAACGGTGGCTGCGGTATAAATTAATGATGATCGCTATGGCCACCGCTGCTTCTGCTGCGGCAATGGCAATAATGAATACCGTGAAAAACAACCCTTCCATTTTCCCTGGCCACAAATATTTATTGAAAGCAATGAAATTCAGGTTCACACTGTTCAGAACGAGTTCGACACTCATTAACATGGTGATAAGGTTCCGGCGGGTAAAAAAACCGTAGACCCCGATAAAGAAAAGGGCAGCACTGATAAACAGGATATGATACAATCCGGGTTCGATCATATTTCTTTTTTCACTTCGTTGTTCGATGATGCTTCAGCAGTTACTGTTGCTCTTTCCCTTAATGCAATCACGATGCATCCTACCATCGCTGCCAGCAGCAGCATGGAGATCACTTCAAAGGGAAGTGCATAACCTCCTTCGTGGGTACTGAGCATTTGTTTGCCGATATTCAATACCGTAGCAGGTGTTGTGGTCGTGGAACTGCCAGCAAATTCATGTTGGTACACCTGCAGCATGGTCAGGGCAAAGCCGCAGAAAACAGCCAGTGCCGAAAATATTTTCCTGTCCAAACGCTGCTTCGGCAATTTTTCTCCCGCCTGTTGTGTCAGGAAGATCGAAAAAATGATCAGCACCACGATACCACCGACATAGACCACGATCTGCACCGCAGCAATGAACTGGTATTGCAGCCAGAAATAGATACCTGCAATTCCGACCAGGGAGAATAAGAGATAAATCGCAGCGCGGAAAATATGCCGGGTGGAAACCGACAATATGCCACAGACCAGGGTTAGCGCCGCCAATAAATAGAAAACTATCGTTGAGCCATTCATCATTCTACGCCTTCCATGATTTTAGAGCCTGGTTTGTTTAATATTTTTATAAGGTCGTTTCTGTTAAAGACACTGTGTTCAAAGGTCTGGGCCATTTTGATGGCATCAGAAGGGCAAGCTTCGATACAAAGGTTGCACATCGTGCAGAGCTCAAGGTGGTAAACCAATTTGTCAATTGCTTTCTTTTTCTTTCCATCGGGAGTTACTTCAAATTTTGTGATCACCTTGATCGTGCCATTGGGACAGGCCAGTTCACAAGCAGTGCAGCCGGTGCACCGGTGCTCATTATTCTCATCATGCGGCATTACCACTTCGCCCTTGAACCGCTCCGGAAGATGCAGCGTATCCCGGTTATCGGGATATTGCTGGGTTATGATTTCTTTATGGTGCGTGAAATAATATCCTGTCATCCGCATGCCTTTCAGCAGCGATTTAACTGCGCCCCAAACGTCTTTTATGTATTTCACAATAAACATAGCTCTTGCCCTGCTTGCTCCTCCCAGGAGTTATATTTTGTTTTATATTTTATTCACCATTCACTAAAAATGCCATCCCAAAATTGCCATCAATGTTACCAGCAGCAGATTGATCATGCTGATCGGTAACAAATATTTCCATTCCAGGTTCAGCAGCTGATCGATCCTCAACCTGGGGAAAGTCCACCGGAACCACATAATGACGAATATCAGGAAAAATGTTTTTCCAAAGAACCAAATACTGGACGGAATATAATCCATGGCGTGATTGAACCCCTCCCAATGCCCTATATGCAGGGGCATCCAGCCCCCTAAAAACAAAGTAGCGCCGATAGCACAAACAATGAAAACATTGACATATTCGGCGAGGAAAAACAAAGCGAATTTCATCCCGGAATACTCCGTATGAAACCCGGCCGTGAGTTCCGATTCAGCCTCGGCCAGGTCAAACGGGGCGCGATTGGTTTCCGCCGTCACTGCAATGATAAAAGTAACGAAGGCAATGAGGGCAGGAATATGTCCTTTAAAGATCCACCAACCGTCAGCCTGCGATTGAATGATATCGGATACCTGCAGGCTTCCCGTCAGCACTACAATGGACAGAACGGAAAGACCCGCCGATAATTCATAACTCACGATCTGCGCACCACTCCGCATGGCCCCCAGCAATGAATACTTATTATTGCTGGCCCATCCTGCCATCAGGATGCCGATCACGGAGAGCGATGAAATGGCGGAGACATATAATACTCCGATATTCAAGTCCCACAATTGAAAATCTTTGGCGAAGGCAATCGGCGCCATCAATAGCATGGCGGCAATCATAGCAATAAAAGGCGCCAGGTTGAACAATAACTTATCCGCACCCGAAGGTGTCAGTCCTTCCTTGAGCAACAATTTTATCGTATCAGCAAGGGATTGAAACATACCCTTCGGTCCCACCCGGTTGGGACCAAGCCGGATCTGCATCCAGGCAGAAACCTTTCTTTCCATGATCACCAGTACGAGCCCCAGGATGGCAAACAACCCGATCACCAAAGCCCCTGCAATAACCATTTCAATGATCATCGTCCACGCCGGGTTGAAGGTCTGACTCAGCCAGTCGTGAAAATTGTTTGCTATATTATTAAAGCTCCACATGTTTTCAGGTTTGCCCCTTTATGGGATGGGGCTTTTATCTGTCTATATCTGGTATCACCAAATCCAGCGTTCCCATCATCGCAATCAGATCGCCGATCTTACCGCCTCTTGCAATGTGATCGAGCACGGAAAGATTGGAAAACCCCGGTGACCGGAATTTGATCCGGTAAGGAGTGGTGCCGCCTTCGCTTACAATATATACCCCCAAATCGCCCCGGGCCGTTTCCACTCTTGAATAAAATTCTCCTTTGGGTAATTTCAATACTGCTTTTGTCTTGGCCTGGAAATCCCCTTCCGGGATATTATCGATGAGTTGTTCGATGATACGGATCGATTGCCGCATTTCGCGGATACGAACCAGGTAGCGGGCCAATGAATCGCCCCCGGTCTCAATGACTTCATCAAATTCCACTTTGTCATACACTTCGTAAGGATATAATTTCCGGATATCACAATTCACCCCGCTGCCCCTGGCGGTGGGACCCGAGCAGCCCCAGGAAATAGCATCTTCCTTTGATAAATAACCAACATCCTTCATGCGGTTGCGGAATATCACATTGCCGGTTACCAGCTCGTCGTATTCATGCATCTTTTTTTTGTAGAGTTGCATAAAATCCTTCACTCTTTTCTGGAAATTGGGATGGAGGTCATGCATCACACCGCCGGGCACCATGTAATTCATGGTGAGTCGGGCACCACAGGTCTCTTCCATGATATCATTGATGCTTTCTCTTTCCCGGAAAGCATGAAAGAAAGGAGTAAAGGCCCCCAGGTCCATGGCCATCGCACCCCACCATAATTCGTGCGAAGCGATCCGGGTAAGTTCATCCATCAACACCCGTATTACCTGTGCTCTTGGCGGGATCTCCACCTGCAGTCCTTTTTCTACACACATAGCACAAGCGTGGTTATTAATATGGGCGGAGAGATAATCCATCCGGCTTGTCACATAAATGAATTGCCGGTAGCTGAGGCTCTCACACATTTTTTCGATCGAACGGTGAATATACCCCAGGTGGGGATCCACTTTTTTTATCGTCTCCCCATTCAACGTGATCATCAGGTGGAGCACACCATGGGTGGCAGGATGCTGCGGGCCTACATTGATGACAAGATCACCGGCTCCACCGGCATCGCCGCCTGAAGGGGAGACTTGTGATGGATCATTTACTATTTCTGTCTGGCGATACATTTATAATTCTCAATTCAATTATCATTTTCAAAACAGCCTGCTTGTATTTTGTTCACAACCCCGGGTCAGGTTGGGCAGGGCTAAAGCTTTATCATATTCACAGGGTCTTCAAAATCCTTTCTCAAAGGGTTTTTCCCTTCCCAACCGTCCGGCAGTATCAGTAAACGCAAATCCGGGTGATTCAAGAAATTAACCCCAAACATTTCATATACTTCCCTTTCGTGAAACAGGGCCGTTTTCCAGAGGCCGGAAACCGTTTCGATCTCCGGGTTGTTCCGGTCAAGATTGGATTTAACAACTATGGTATGCCTGTATTTTGTCGAAGACAAATGATACACCATTGTAAGATGTGTTTTCCAGTCGATACAGGTCAGGCAAAACAGGTAATCGAAATACAGGTTGGGTTCATCGCGGAGTTGCTGGGCCAGGGGTAACCATTCTTTTGACCCGGTATGGATATTGAGCCACCCGATAGCTATCGGCTCACCGGTTTCATCAAAACCGGCGGAAGGTAGTAATTCAGTAATCTTTATTTTTAATTCTTCTTTTGTCATCCGATCCGGGAGCGATTAATGTTTATTTCTAAGGGTTCATGTTTTCTTTTCTTATTTGTTCTCTGGTCAGTCCGCTTTTTATTTTTTGCTGCAGGGTGATCAACGCGTGCAGCAGCGCTTCCGGCCGGGGTGGACAGCCCGCGATATATACATCCACGGGGATGATATGATCGGCGCCTTTTACGACCGAGTAGGTATTATAAAAAAAGGGTCCGCCGCTGATGGCACAGGCGCCCATGGCGATCACATATTTGGGATCGGCCATCTGGTCGTACAATCTTTTTAGTACAGGTCCCATTTTATTCACAATGGTGCCGGCAATGATGATCACATCCGCCTGGCGTGGAGTGGCTCTTGCGACTTCAAAACCAAACCTGGAAAAATCGTATTTGGAAGAGGCGGTGGACATCATTTCAATCCCGCAGCAGCTGGTGGCGAATGTCAGCGGCCAAAGGGAATTGGCCCTTGCCCAGTTCACCAGGTCATCGAGCTTGCTCAGGGCAATGCCTCCACCGGGAAGATTATGCACCTCTGCAGGAAATGTATCAGTCATATTTTGCGCTCCCTTCATTTAACGTTTATCATTTAGTTTTCAACATTTATCAGGTAACTCTGCAATTATATTACATCCATTTTAATGCCCCTTTTTTATGTGCATACAGGAACCCAATGAATAATATGAAAAAGAAAACTACGATCTCTATCAAGGCGACCCAGCCCAGGCTTTTTGCCACCACGGCCCAGGGATATAAGAAAACAAGCTCCACATCGAAGATCAAAAAGATCAGTGCAAAAAGATAATACCCCACGTTCAACTGGATCCAGGTTTTGCCCTGGGTGGGAATGCCACATTCGTAGGGCTCGCCTTTTTGTTTATTCTTTGAACCCTTTACCACCAATTTCGAGATCAGGATGGCAATACCTGAAAAGGCGATAGCCGCAATGGTCAATATGATCAGCGAAGAGGCTCCCATATGAAAATTAATTATACAAAGTTACCAATAATGCACAAAACCGTTCAGGATAACGGCCTTTCTGCGGACAGTTTTCGAAGGCAAGAAATTTATTTAACAAAAAGTACAAATTACCCGTAAAGCTCCTGGTGGATCGCCTTTTTATCATACCCCATTTCTACGATCCTTTTTTTGGCTTCATCGATCATATTTTTCCACCCGCACAAATAAAATAATACATCGGGTTTTTCCTTGCAAAGCTCCTCGTAAATGGGATGCACATAACCCTGGTGCCCGTCCCACTGTTCCCGCGAGAGCGTAGGATGATAGTGAAACCCGGGAAGTTTTTGCTCCATGGCTTTCATCTCGTCATGATAAAGCAGATCTTCTTTTTTACGGGTGCCGAAGATCATGTAAAAATTTTTGAAAGGGATTTTATTCAGGTAAATATGGTTGATCATGCTCCGGAAAGGCGCGATGCCGGTTCCCGTACAGATCAAAAAAATATCTTTATCTAATGTTTCGGGAAGCGTAAAAACTCCCTGAGGACCCCGGAAAGTGAGTTCGCTTCCCACGGACACCTGGTTGAAAAGATAG
Source organism: uncultured Chitinophaga sp. (assembly GCA_964431095.1). Lineage (GTDB taxonomy): Bacteria > Bacteroidota > Bacteroidia > Chitinophagales > Chitinophagaceae > JJ008. The sequence continues at coordinate 5,915 of CAYSIU010000107.1, forward strand.
GTGGTGCCCAGGCCGAATTCCGCCAGTACGATCAGCAATTCATAGACATTGGTCCCGTCGGGCCAGGATGCGATGGAATAGCTTCGTACCCGTTTATTGGGTTTTTCGTGAATAGGCAGATCAAAAGTGATGAACTGGCCGGGAATAAAATCAAACCGTTCCAACTCAGGTATCTCCAGCCAGAATTGCCGGGTGTTGTGGGTGTGATTCTCGATACGGATCACTTTTCCTTTACGCCAGGGTTGGAGCGCCATATTTTTTTTAGGGGTTAATATACGACTGAAAAAACAAATAGCCAGTCCAGCGGAAAAGATAAACAAAAAAAATCCGGGTATTCCTGACAGACCGTATGATCATTCCTGATAGAAGTCAGTCCTGTCAGTAAGGGAAATCGCAACTTTGATTTTAATCAAGTACACAATGAAAGAGCATCGGTATTTGACTTGAATAATGGCAGGATAATGCATTACTCTCCATGCAGCGGCGGCAGCGTGATAATCTTTTTTAATGATCCGTACCAGGTCTTTCCATTCCAGGAATAGGCAAGGACCAAATCCGCATTGCGCATTCTTTTTTGCAGTGCCGCTGATGATCCTGCAGTAATCACCAAAGAATCACCCAACCCGATCTGCTGCACTTTCTGCCGGGTGCCGCGAACTAAAACTTTTTTTTCAGGTCCTTCTGCTACGACAGGAGTTTTTACTGAAAATATTTTTTTTATATTAAATCCATGACCCCTGACCCATATTTCCACGGGTTGTATTGCGACTGACGGGCTCATCGATAGATAAATGTAATAATTGACCACCGAGATAGGTCGATTTACGGGTTTGCTTCCGTTTTCACCGGGGATATCTCTTTGCGGCACCATGCCGGGAGTAAACACCTGGGAATAAGCATACAATTTCAGAGCGGGTTGTGCGGTCACGACCTCGCCAATCAAAATGCCAAAAAGAATTAAGCCTTTTTTCACTTTTTTTAAGCTTTGTTAGTTAGATGCAGGCCTCCTGCCGGATATTGCCAACGATTTCATAAAAAAGCAAACACAAATTTTACCGAACTTAGCTTAATTAAATAACTTTCAATAGTTAAACACCGGTTGATTCCTATGAACAATATAATAAAGTCACACCCTCTTTGCCTGCTGTTGATATTATTGGTTTCCTGTCATCCTGCTACAACAAAAAACGGGCGAAAAATTGATGCCGGACAAATGGATGGAATGCAACTGGCCATGCGGCAGGAATTTTTTATGACCCGTGATCCCCAACTGAATATCGTCCCCAGGGAACGACTCGATGCGGCCCGCTTCTATATGGAAACGATGACCAATCCCGGGGGATTTGCGGGCCGGCTCACTGCCCTCGGCTGGCAGGAAAGAGGCCCTAATAATGTGGGGGGCCGGACCCGGGCCATTATGATCGATAAAAGAGATGCTACCGGCAATACCGTATTTGCTGGATCCGTCAGTGGCGGTATTTTTAAGACCACCAATATATCCAACCTTATTCCCACATGGACACCGGTGAACGATTTTCTCAACAACCTTGCGATTACCAATATTGTGCAGGACCCTGCACACCCGGATACGATGTTTGCCACTACCGGTGAAGGCTGGTTCAATTTTGATGCGGTTCGGGGGGCAGGGATCTACAAAAGCATTGATGGTGGCAGCACCTGGAACCCGATGGCTTCCACCGCCGGTTTTGAATATGTACAGGACTTCGTGATCGATAATAACGGTAACCTGTATGCGGCGCTTCGCACTCTTACGACCACCAACCGGGGAGTGATGCGTTCAACAGACAGGGGAGCGAGCTGGATACAGGTATTGGGTGCACCCCTGCCGGGTTTTGCTAGGGGCCGTTCCGCGGACCTTCAGCTTGCACCGTA
>CAYSIU010000108.1:0-7791 GCA_964431095.1 uncultured Chitinophaga sp.
CATATCCCCCGCTTCCTCTGGGGTTGCAATACACAACACCATATCCCTTTCCGCAGAAATACTAGTATTCATGCCACATTGTATTTTCTCCCGGGCCCCACATCGCTGTAGGGCCGCCGTGGATCTCGAGCAATAAAGGATATTTCTTCCCCATTTCATAATTCACAGGTTTCATGATCCAGTATTCAATGGTCATTCCTTTATCATTAACAAAGCTGTGTTTCTCCGGCATACTAAGTTTTCTTGTTGCTATCCAGTCGTTGTTAAAATGGCTAACCTGTTTTGGGTCTTTTCCCGAAGCGTCTGCCAGGTACAATTCATAGGGGCTGGCAACTTCTGTTTTTACCAATACCAATTTATTGCCGACCAGGTCAAAGCTGCCAATACCGCTGTTATAATCTGTCAACTGCTCCACTTTCTTTGTGCTGATCTCTGCCTGGTAAATGGGTTGCCCGCCATTGCTCTGGGCAGAAAAATAAATATATTTCTCATCGCTGCTCCAGGTAATATTTCCCTTGGTCCTATCAAAAGGGATATCGACTTTATCTTTCAGGGAACCATCGGTTGGGATAATAGCCAATGCAGGAATGCTGACGAATGAAGTATTCCCGTACTGAAATGCCAGCCATTTGCCGGAAGGCGATAGGACCGGTGTAGTATAGCTTTTCCCTTCTTCGCCCAGTATCTTTTGCAGGTTGCTCCCGTCCTTATTGACCAGGAATATTTCTGTTTCCAATGAGCGGTCAGGGTTTTGAACCGAATCCACATCGCCGGCGAGGATGATCCGTTTCCCGTCAGGAGTGAAATCAGCGAAATTATACCGGTAAAAGCCTTTGGTTACTTCTGCCGGCTTTGCATCAGGTCTTGCCTCCATGATAAAAAAATGATTAAAGCTGATATCCGCATTTACCTCCATCTCGTCCAGGTAGTTCAGTTTATCAATGACCTTTGCTTTTTTATCGATCACATCATTATCCAGGTAGGCCCTTATTTCTTCCAGGCTGCCATCCGGGTCAGCTTTGGCGGAAGAAGCTTTTAATTGCTGGTTCCCGGCGAAACCGGGTTTCTCAAATGGCCATTTAGGGATTTCTTTATTGGGATTGAGAGCAGAATCTTTCAACAGGTCTCTCAGGGGAATATTGGCAGAGAAAAGTATTTGTTTTCCGTCGGGACTCCATTTGGGGGTGCCGGCCCCGTATTTGAATTTGGTCAGTTGAACGGCTTCGCCGCCATCCAATGGCAATAAAAATACCTGCGGTTTATTATCTGCCAACCTTACAAAGGCAATTTGTTTCCCATCCGGACTGAACGCGGCCTGTGAAGAGCCCTCTTTGGTAGTGAGTTGCTTCAGTGACGAAGCTCCATCGGTGTTCACCATCCATACCTGGTTCACATATTTATATTCCAGTTTGCTCTCGCCATCGGGCTCAATGGCCGTGACTGTGAATACGGCCTTGCTGCCATCTTTGCTCAGTGAAACGCCATTGACCGGTCTTATCTTCAGCATATCGGTCACTTTTACCGGCTCCTTCTGGGCAAACGAATAAATAACTATCAGCAATAATACAAGAAGGGATATCACTTTCCGCATAAAAAACATTTATGGGCTGAATATACGATTTCGCGGTTGTTTCCTGCCACCTCGCAAAAAACTGTTTGGATGGAGAGTCGAAGAAAGAATTTCAAACAAACGTTTATACCGAGGTAACCTTTTTAGAGAACCGGGGGAACTGATTCCTATAATGGCGAAAGGCATTAAGACGGCTCAACAGAACAAGGAAAAGCAGACCGGAAGGGCAATTGAGCATTGATCATTCCGCATTGAACATTGAAAATTTCCCCATATTCATTAAATTTGCATTGTTATGAATTCAACAACCGCTCCTGTGCTGACCGCTAAAGATTTTACGACCGACCAGGAAGTACGCTGGTGTCCTGGTTGCGGCGATTATTCCATATTGGCCCAGGTGCAGAAAATAATGCCCACGCTTGGCATCCCCCGTGAAAATATCGTGATTATATCAGGGATCGGCTGCAGCAGCCGTTTTCCCTATTACATGAATACCTTTGGCATGCATTCGATCCACGGCCGGGCTACTGCCGTTGCTTCGGGATTGAAAGCATCAAGACCCGAATTGAGTGTCTGGATCGTAACAGGAGATGGCGACGGGTTGAGCATTGGCGGTAATCATACGATTCATCTCCTACGCAGGAATTTTGACGTTAATATCCTTTTATTCAATAACCAGATCTATGGTTTGACCAAGGGACAATATTCTCCCACTTCGGAAGAGCACAAGATCACCAAGAGCACACCGATGGGAAGCATTGATCATCCCTTTAACCCGCTGGCGCTGGCACTCGGAGCCGACGCCACTTTTGTGGCCCGCAGCATGGATCGTGATCCCAAACATCTTCAGGCATTATTAATAAAGGCCAACCAGCACAAAGGGTCCTCCTTTCTGGAGATCTACCAGAACTGCAACATCTTTAATGATGGCGCTTTTGAAATTTTTACTGAAAAGGGAACCAAAGCGCAGGAAACATTATTCCTGGAACAGGGTAAGCCCCTGGTATTCGGTGCCAACAATGAAAAGGGAATAAAGCTGGATGGGTTTACACCGAAAGTGGTGCGATTCGATGAAGGCCATAGCGCCGATGATTGCTGGATACATGATGAAAACGATATGTATAAATCCCAGGTCCTTGTCCGCATTTTTGACGACCCTAAACTGGAGGGCCACCTGCCCCGGCCCTTTGGCGTATTTTATCAAACTAACCGACCCTGTTACGAAGATGTGATGACCAAACAAATTGAAGAAGCACAGTCAAAAAAACCGGCTGATCTCGACAAACTGTTACGGGGGAATGAGGTTTGGGTGATCAACTAATACTCCTATCGCAGGTCGGAAAAAGCGATCGAAAAACTCAGTGACCGTTTCAACCCCTTCCTATTGCGAAGCTTCCTTGTGCATAATGGCATCCGGGGATTTCGTTCATTGATAATAAGGGCTGATCATCCAATACACGATCACCCCTGATACTGCTACATAAAACCAAATGGGCCAGGTAATGTGGACCAGTTTTTTATGTTTGTCAAATTCCCCGATCAACGCCCTGTAGGCCGAGAACAAAATAAAAGGAAGGATGATCCCTGCCAGCGGGATATGGGTACCCAACAAGATATAATAGATCATCCGGCTGTTGCCCACCGCCTCTTTTTCCATTTCGGTGAGAACCCCGTCATGGTTTACATCTCCAAATCTTGTTTCTCCTGCGAAGAGATGATGGCAGATATAACTGATCAGGAAAAGAATCGAGAGGAACATGGCCGTCAGCATGATGTTGCGGTGCAGTTTATAATTTTTCAGCTTCACCGCAATCAATGCTGCTACCAGCAGGAGGGCCACCACTGAATTGATCCATGCATTCAGGCGGGCAAAAAGATGAACATTAAATCCCAGGTCTACCTGCCATTTCACCCGGCTCAATAACATAACGGCAGCAAACACAACCGTAGAGAAAATAATAATAAGGATCGTTGCTTTCTTATCATTTTTTTTCCAGACAGGTTCCAGCATACAGTCATTAATTTTTCCGGACAAAATATAACAGAAGTCCCACTCCCAGTGCAGCCAGCAGGAATACGATCGCTATCAGTTGCAGCTTACCGGCCAGAAAACTTTTTTCGTTCGGGGCCTTTTCCAGCGTCAGCAGCACAAGGTCTTTGGAAAGACCGGCCAGTGACAGGGAATCCAACCCGTGATAATAGCCCCGCACATGACGGGTGCTGTCGATCAGCACAAAATGATCGGTATGCACGAAATCGGTATCCACGCCATGGCCGTCCTCCACGCCGATCTTCATTTCATGGATGATAAGATCATAGATCGTTTTTTTGTCCCCGGTCAGCAGCCACCATTGTTCCGGGTTGACCTGGAACCGATCGGCCCATTGTTTTAACCGGGATACTGAATCCCTTTCCGGGTCGATACTGAAAGAAAGAAAATGCACCAGCTTGTTGGTGGGGTCCCCTACTCGTTGGCCGCTATGGATGGATTCCGCGAGTCGTTTCATATTGCGGGTCAGCGTAGGACAGATCGTGGGGCAATGAGTAAAAAAGAAATCGGCGATTACGATCTTTCCGGTAAGACTGTCCCATCTAACCGGTTTCCCTTCCTGGTTTACCAGTGAGAAATCCTTTATTTGATGCCAGATCGTATCCGTTACCTGTTTCCCTTTTTTTGTTTCCAATAGAACGGAATCGGGGAGGTAATGTCCCGGCATCGCCACCGCTTTTTCACTTTGTCTTTTTACAATGAAATAGGCGATGAGCGGTAACAACACGGCCAGCATTACTGCAGAAAGCGCTTTCCTGTTCACTGATAATCAATTTAACCGGCCCGGATCAAGAGGGTTGCCCGGGATCAGGGTTCTGGTTCTTTGTAATGATTTTTATTCTTTTCCGCCTTTTTCTGCTGGTTTCAATTCGGGCTTCTCCGTTTTATGCTCTACCGGCATGGTCGTTTCTTTAAAATGTTTATCATACCGGTTTCGGAGATTTTTATAAGAGTTACCATCCGCGATAAAAGCAATGATAAACCAGATGAAGAGCATCAGCGGGACGACGATCGTCATGATCATATTCCGTATCTCGTCGCCCAGGTGCATAAAAACGGAAACGATATAATAGGCTTTGGCGAGTGATAAAATGGTAATGACTCCCTTTATAGCAAGTCGGCGAAAATCATCGGGAAGGTTCAAAAAATACATCGAAACACCCAGACCCAACTCCACGAGGGTAATAATGAGCAACACCCAGAATGTCTTCCAGATCCGTTTTATACTATCGGAGGAAGGCTTATGAGGAATCGTTACTTCCGTTGATACCGCTTGATGTTCCATGCTCATTTCGTTCACTTTTTATATTAAATAAGGTAGAAACAAAGAAAAACAAATACCCATACCAGGTCCACAAAGTGCCAGTACAGCCCCGCTTTTTCGATCATCAGGTAATGGCCTTTCCGGTCGAACACTCCTTTGTAAGTCAATATCAGCATGATGGTATTGATGATCACGCCGGAGAAAACGTGGAAACCATGGAAACCCGTGATGCCGAAAAAATATCCGCCAAAAGCCACCGGCCCGGGAAGAGTTACATGGTGACCATTATAGGTCATCCCTTCCACCACGGCACCCCAGGGGTTGTGTGACATATTCTGTCCCAATTCCACGATTTTACCATTGATTAATACAGGATGCTCGCCTGTAATCAGGTGGTGCCATTCCCATGCCTGGCAACTCAGGAAAGCCAGGCCGCCGAGTATGGTCCAAAATAAATACTTCATTACACCTTTCCGGTTACCGTGGTGGCCTTCGTGTACGGCCAGCACCATGGTAACAGAGCTCATGATGAGAATAAAGGTCATAATACTTACGAACAACAAGGGAGCGCCACCATGGATACCGGGTGCCGAATCGAATACATGGTTCGGGTTGGGCCAATAGTTCTGGCTGAAACGGATCGAACCGTACGATATAAGGAAAGCGCCAAATGTAAATGCATCACTCATCAGGAAATACCACATCATCAATTTGCCATATTCCAAATTGAAAGGACTCTTCCCCCCACTCCACCATTTGGTTTGATGTACTGTTGTTGTTGACATACTACTATTTAAAATTCCGAATTTTCAAATTTCCTGTTCATGATTCTTCAACTTCCCGCCATCGTCTCTCCTGCCAGGTGTCTAGCCGATCACCAGGAAAAATACCAGCAGGTAGATCCATAAAAGATCGACAAAATGCCAATAGGTCGTTGCCACTTCCACCGGTACAGGGCCATACCATTTCGTTCTTCCGCTCATCGCTTTCAAAAACATGATCAGCAATGCGATCACCCCACCGAGTACATGCAGTGCATGCAACCCAAACAACACATATAAAAACTGCCCGGCACCTCCGCCTATAAACCTGATATTCTGCGCCCACAATGCCCGGAAACCCAACCATTGCAAGGTTACGAACAGCACTCCCAGTAACAGGGTAAGGCCGATCAGCACCCGGTAGCGCTGCATTTCCCTTTGCTTAAACGACCGCAGCGCCATCTGCACGGTCAGGCTGCTTATTAAAATCACCGTGGTCGAAAACCAGAATACTTTTGGCAGTGTTACCTGTCTCCATCCAGCCTGATTGCTTTTCACAATAAAAGCACTGGTCAGTCCCGCAAACATCATCAGAATGCTGCCGATCGCCACCCACAGAACAAACTTATGCGGGTGAATTCTCTTTCGTTGCTGATCGCTCACGATATCCATGTTCGTAAATTCCAAATCAACCTATTTCTCTAATTCTTATCCTGTTTTGCTCAATAAAAGGGCTAAAAACACCACCGGCAAATACATATAACTTCCAAACATCACTTTTCTTGCCGCTCTCACATCCATTTTCCTGTACAGCGCCAGGCACCTTCCGATCATGAACAAATTGGCCAGTACCACAAGCCCCAAACTCACAACTCCTTTTATATCACCATAGCTGCACATCCCCGTAAAATATGGCGCCACGGTTACCGGCACCAGCAGCAGTGAATAGGCAACCGTTTGCATGGCAGCGAACTTTGTCGGACCCTCTTCAGAGGGTAACAATTTGAAACCCGCCATTGAATAATCCCGATAGGCTACCCAGGCAATCGCCCAAAAATGCGGGAACTGCCAAAAGAACTGGAAAGCAAACAAGATCCATCCGCCCAGCGCCAGGTCATTGTTCCCGGCCGCCCACCCTATCAAACAGGGTAAGGCTCCCGGGATAGCTCCTGCCAATACCGCCATTGAGCTTACTTTTTTCAATGGTGTATATATAAAGGCGTACAGGAACAAACTGAAAACCGCCAACCCCGCTGCCAACCAGTTGAAATAACGGGCGAGAATAAAAATTCCCGTTGCCCCGGTCAAGATCGCAAAAACCCAGCCTTCCTGCACACTCATTCTTCCCGCCGCGACCGGTCGCCTGGCAGTTCGTTTCATCAGTGCATCCGTATCTTTTTCCACTACCTGGTTGATCGCGTTAGCGCTTCCCGTGACCAGCATCCCACCTGCAAAGAGCAAGAGTATCATTTTCCAGATATGTACATATGCTTCTGAACCGGGCGTCAACAGGAAACTGATCACACTGCTGAACACCACCATGATACTCAGCGAAAGCTTTACCAACTGTAAATAGTCTTTAACCTTCTTCATACCCCCGAACCCCCTGAAGGGGGAAATCAAATTTTTAATTCCTCTCTTCCGCTTTCGCTTATTATTTAGAAGAACATTACTTTATGTCCCCGACTTAATCATCACTAGCACCCCAATTTCCATCTCCTACCCGTCACCCGCCACTCACTATTAATGTTTGCTCTCCGTCTCCCCGACCGGTTCGGTCTGTGGAATGAATTCTCTTCCGTCCTTAGCATAATCGTACGGCCAGCGATGTACTTCAGGTATTTCTCCCTCCCAGTTGCCATGCCCGGGGCGGATCGGCGTGGTCCATTCCAGCGTATTGGACCCCCATGGGTTCTTGGTTGTCACTTTTCTTCCTTTGAAAATAGAATAGAAGAAATTGAAGATGAACATCAGTTGCATGGCGAATACCACGATCGATACGATCGTGATCATTTTGTCAAGGTCGCCAAACTGGGTAAACGATACCCAGGAGCTTTTATCAAGGTAACGCCGTGGCATACCCGCTAATCCCTCGTAGTGCATCGGCCAGAAAATAAGATAGGCCCCGACCATCGTAACCCAGAAA
>CAYSIU010000109.1:0-7748 GCA_964431095.1 uncultured Chitinophaga sp.
TTGGGCTAAACCGGAACTTCCATCAATAACAATTCGACATCCGAATCCGCTTTGATTTCCAGTTTATCCGCCCCGGTGATTGCCAGGCCATCCCTCCGGTTCAGTTTTTCGCCGTTGATGGTCACATCCCCTTCGATCACAAATGCATAAACGCCATTCTCTTTTTTCTTCAGCACTGGGCCTCGGAGGTAGGAGCAGGAAGAGTTTGTTTTAAAAACCTTATCCAGTTTGCCGAGACTGAACCACGCATCCTGGTGGATCTGTACACCGCCATCGCTTGTACCCAACGGAGATACGACGGTCAATAATTTATTGTGCTTATCCGGGTCTGAAAAGTTTTTTTGATCATACCTCGGTTCTACATTTTTCTGATTGGGAAATACCCAGATCTGGAAAAATTTCACTTCTTTATTGTTGTTCTTATTCTTTTCCGAATGTTCAATGCCTGTTCCCGCGCTCATCACCTGCACATCACCCTGGCGTATGATCTGGGAATGACCCATGTTGTCTTTGTGTTCGAGGTCACCTGAAGTGGGAATGGAAATGATCTCCATATTATCATGCGGGTGAGCTCCGAAACCCATACCGGCGGCCACGGTATCATCATTTAATACCCTTAGCGCACCGAAGTGAACACGGACCGGATCATAATAACCGGCGAAGCTGAAGCTGTGATAAGAATCCAGCCACCCATGATTCGCATGGCCTCTTGTATTTGCTTTATGCAGAATGGTTTTCATACTCCTCCTTTATTGAACAATCAGGGTTTTCTTCCAGCACTTTTTCAGAAAGCTACAAAAGTTAAAATCAATGTTTGAACATCAAATTTGATTCCTATCCATCTGGTTCATACTTTTTGTCAGCTTTCCTTTCTTTTTGTCAGTCGGTTTCTTTCTCCCGGCTCACAAAACTGTAGCTGAATCCTTAATTTCGAATCCCTGACTATCAGGCATTAAATACCTAACAATGATTAATCGCAGAAAGTTTATCCGGGCCTCGGCCTTTACAGGCCTTGCCGGGTTCCTGTCCAGGGATGTCTTTTCAATGAATGAAAGAGGGCCGGTAAAAGGCAAACCCGTTGTCATTTCCACATGGGATACAGGCCTAAAGGCCAATAAGGCAGCCTGGGAAGTATTGAGCAGAGGAGGCCGGGCCCTGGATGCCGTGGAAAAAGGGGTGATGGTCACCGAGGCTGAACCGAATTGCTGCGTGGGACTGGGAGCAAATCCCGATCGCGACGGGTTTGTGACGTTGGATGCCTGCATCATGGATGAGTTTTCCAATTGCGGCAGCGTGGCATTCCTGGAAAGGATCAAACATCCAATCTCAGTGGCAAGGAGGGTAATGGAAAAAACACCACACGTGATGCTCGTGGGTATCGGCGCTCAGCAATTTGCCGTATCCGAAGGGTTCCCGCTGGAAGAACAGAAACTCTCACCCGAAGCGCAAAAAAGTTATGAGAACTGGCTGAAAAAATCCGAATACAAACCACCTGTCATTAATGTGGAAAATAAAAAGGATCATGGACCATTCGCGCCTGCCAAACTGGAAAATGGTGAATGGAATCACGATACCATTGGGATGGTGGCCATGGATGGCAACGGGAATCTCAGTGGCAGTTGTACTACGAGCGGTGCAGGATTCAAAATGCGGGGAAGGGTGGGTGATTCACCGATCATCGGCGCGGGTTTGTTTGTGGATAATGAAGTAGGGGCCTGCACTTCCACAGGACAGGGCGAAGATGTGATCCGTGTGGCCGGCTCCCATTCAGTAGTGGAATTAATGCGACAGGGTCAATCGCCGGAAGCTGCCTGCAAAAAAGTCATTGAACGCATCGTGAAAATCAAAGGAGAAAAGGGGAAAGATATACAGGTCGCCTTTCTCGCGGTCAATAAAAAAGGAGTCGTGGGGGCCTATGCCATTCACAAAGGGTTTAGTTATGCGATCAGGACCAATGACCTGGAGACCCTCATTCCTTCAAAATACCTGATGCCTTAGGGATGGACGAAAAGAAATATATCATAGAAATTGCGACCTCGGATTTTAATACCACACGTGCTGCAGCGGAGGGTGGGGCCGACAGGATCGAACTTTGTTCCAATCTTGCCGAAGGCGGCACCACGGCTTCCTTTGCCACGATCAAAAGATGTCGCGAGGCCTTTCAGCTGGCACTGTATCCTATCATTCGTCCAAGGGGCGGAGATTTTTTATACACCAAGGATGAGTTTGCGATCATGAAACAGGATATACAACTCTGCAAACAATTGGGCTGTGACGGAGTGGTGATCGGCTTGCTGAATATGGATGGAACGATCGATATGACGAGAACGGCGGAATTGGTGGATGCAGCCTACCCGCTCGGCGTTACTTTTCACCGGGCATTTGACAGGTGCAGGGATCCCTTTGAAGCGTTGAAAGAACTCATAGAAGCGGGCTGTGAAAGAATATTGACCTCCGGACAAAAACCTTCGGTGGCAGACGGAGTTGACCTCGTAACTGCATTGAATGAAAAAGCAGATGGAAGAATCATTATTATGCCCGGAAGCGGCGTCAGGAAGGAAAATATCAAAATGCTGGCAGAGAAAACAGGTTGCACCGAATTCCATTCTTCCTTGAGAGAAAAAAGGAAAACGAACATGCAGTACATTCACCCGGCGTTTGCGGGATCGGAAGAGTCGTATATGAATAACAGCATTAACCCGGATGAAGTAAGGGCTTTGCGGGCCGCGCTCCATTAGGTTTTCGATTTGTATAAACAGTGATTCTTTTTATGTGATCATTTTTTTTATTTTTTTTGTGCCTCTTTCTTTTGAATGACCTCGTGGCGCAGGAAATGGACCTGCCCTTCAAAGCTTCCTGGCAATTTCACAAGCCCGGGGAAACAAAATGGTACAAGGCCGAAGTTCCCGGCACCATTCATACCGACCTGCTTGCGAATAAACTGATTCCCGATCCGTTTTACCGTGACAATGAAAAAAAAGTGCAATGGGTGGAAAAAGCAGATTGGGAATACAAAACTTCCTTTGCCCCGGATCCCCAACTCCTTTCCAAAAAAAATATCACGCTTGTATTTGACGGTCTCGATACCTATGCAAAAGTCTACCTGAATGATCAGCTAATCCTCCAGGCCGACAATATGTTCCGCCAGTGGAAGGCCGATGTAAAGAACTTATTGAAAAAACAAGGAAATGAACTGAGGATCCTTTTTTCTTCTGCTGCCCGGCACGACGACTCACTGGCAGCCATCAGCGCTATCCCGTTGTCGGGCGAGAACAACCGGATGTATAGCCGGAAAGCCCAGTATCAATATGGCTGGGAATGGGGTCCGCGCCTGGTGACCTGCGGGATCTGGAAACCGATCCACTGGGAAGCCTGGGATGAAAAAAAAGAAGAAAAGGAAAATGAAGGCAGGACATGGGATGTAAAATTGATCACAAAACCTGACTCAATCGGGCAATCATTTTATTTTACCGTGAATGGTCACCCCACTTTTATGAAGGGGGCGAACTGGATCCCCTGTGAAAGTTTTTCGCCAAGGGCCGGGAAGCTCGACCTGTACCGGAAATTACTGAAAGAGGCAAAGGAAGCGCATATCAATATGCTCCGGGTATGGGGTGGGGGCATCTATGAAGATGATGAGTTCTATGACCTCTGTGATCAATACGGCATTATGATCTGGCAGGACTTTATGTTTGCCGGCGCCATGTACCCGGGAGATGAACATTTTTTAAAAAATGTGGAGGAAGAGATCAGGTACCAGGTACAACGGTTGCGTCATCATCCCTGCATCGTGTTATGGTGCGGAAACAATGAAATAGATGAAGCATGGCATAACTGGGGCTGGCAGCGGGAATACCATTACTCTCCGCAGGATTCAACAAAACTCTGGAGTGATTATCAAAAACTTTTTCATGAGCTCATACCGGGGATATGAAAAGAGCTGGACCCGCAGCGACCTTACTGGCCATCTTCCCCTTCGATCGGATGGGGAAGGGAACAATCCTACAAGCAAGGGGATGTACACTATTGGGGGGTATGGTGGGGCAAGGAGCCGGTGGAAAAATACCGGGAAAAAGTAGGTCGTTTCAACAGTGAATACGGCATGCAGGGATTTCCGTCCATGAACACGATCCGGCATTTTACCATACCCGCCGACTTGGACACTTCTTCTTCTGCAATGAGAACGCATCAAAAGCATCCTTTCGGTTATCCCAATATTAAATTGTATATAGAAAAAAAATTCCATGCGCCTAAAAAATTTGAAGATCTTGTCTATGTCTCCCAATTGATGCAGGCAGATGCGATTGGCACGGCCATCGAAGCACACCGTGCAAATATGCCGTTTACCATGGGCACCCTGTTCTGGCAATGGAACGATTGCTGGCCGGTGGTGAGTTGGAGCGCCGTGGATTATTTCGGGAATAAAAAAGCCCTTTATTATGAAACAAAAAGAGAATATGCTCCTTACTTGTTAAGTATACCTGTCACCGATAGCCCGAAATTGAAATTGAATTTTATTTCTGACCTGGATACAACATTTGAAATAGAAGTGGAAGCAACGGCTTTTGATTTTTCCGGGAGGCAACGGGGCCGCCTTGTTCAACCCATCGTGGACATGGTGGAACGACAGGGGCCCCTGCTGATAAGGATCCCGAAGGGGTTTGCGAACCCGGAAGATTTTAAAGATTGCTACTGGCAGTTTACCGTAAAGAGCGGGAAGCTCATTTTGGCACAACAGGTCTATCTTTTTCTTCCCCCCAAAGAATTGAACCTGAAAAAGCCTTTGATTCGCTGGAAATGGCTGACGGGTGACAAGCTTGAGCTGACAACCGATAAATTTGCATACGGGGTTTTTTTGGATCTGCCGGAGGGGGTTGAACCGGATGATAATTACTTCTACCTGCTCCCGGGTGAGAAAAAGATCATCCAATTTACCGGCCATCTCAATGCTGAGCTCCTGAAAAAAAGTTTGAAAATTAAATCACTCGTTGATACATACTGATATGAAAAAGACAATACTATATTTTGCATTTCTCCTTTCTTATTTGACATTCCATACCGGGGTGGGGGCACAAAAAGATTATACTTCTTTTGTAAACCCCTTTATCGGCACCGGCGGGCATGGTCATACCTGGCCCGGCGCCAGCCTCCCCTTCGGGATGATGCAGCTCAGTCCCGATACGCGGCTGGAAGGGTGGGATGGTTGCGGTGGCTATCATTACAGCGACAGTAAGATCTATGGTTTTTCGCATACCCATCTCAGTGGTACCGGTGTGCCGGATTATTGTGATGTCCTGTTTATGCCCTTTACAGGAGCTGTACAATGGGAAAACAAAGATTATGCTTCCACGTTTTCCCATGCCAATGAAAAAGCCAGTCCGGGTTATTATGAAGTGCAGCTGGATAAGGATAATATAAAAGCCCAGTTGACAACTTCTTACCGCTCCGGTATGCATCAATATACTTTTCCTTCGTCGGCCAACGTGGGAAATATCCTGATCGACCTGAAACACCGCGACCAGGTATTGGAAGCATTTATCGAGAAGATCAATGATCACGAAGTGAGGGGTTTCCGCCGCAGCAAGGGATGGGCAAGGGACCAGATGGTATGTTTTTACATACGATTTGAAAAACCCATAAAAGCCTTCGGGATCAATGGCGGGGAAGCGACAGATAAGGTTACACCCACCGTTGGTTCGGGCAAGAACATCAAAGCCTTTTTTTCTTTTGACCTGGGTGCTGATAAAATGGTAAGGGCCAAGATCGGCATCTCCGGGGTGAGTATGGAAGGAGCCAAATTAAATCTTGACAGTGAGTTACCCGGCTGGGATTTTGATTTGGTCAGGGCCAAAGCCACCAGTACCTGGAACGACGAATTGAAAAAGATCGAAGTAAGCGGGGGCAGCAAAGACCAACTGACCATTTTTTACTCGGCGCTTTATCATACCATGTTATGTCCCAATATTTATATGGATGTTGACGGCAACTACCGGGGTACTGATCTTAAAATCCATAAAGCGGATGGATTTACGAATTACACGGTATTTTCTCTTTGGGACACTTACCGTGCTTTTCACCCCCTGATGAGCATCATCAATCAAAAAAGAACGAGCGACTGGATCAATACTTTTTTGATGGAATATAAGAACGGAGGCATGCTGCCCGTGTGGGAACTCAGCGGGAATGAGACCTTTTGCATGATCGGGTATCACTCGGTACCTGTGATCGCCGATGCCTACCAGAAAGGTATAAGAGGCTTTGATGAAAAAACAGCCCTTGAAGCCATGCGTTCGTATGCGGAAAGCAACCGATTTGGATTGAGTCACTATGCCGAAGACGGTTTTTTATCGAATGAAAAAGAACATGAAAGTGTTTCCAAAACGATGGAATATGCATACGACGACTGGTGCATTGCCCAATTTGCTAAAATGACGGGCAATGAAGAAGCCTATAAAAAATATATTGAAAGAGCCCAGTCCTACAAGAATCTTTATGATCCCTCCACGCACCACATGCGGGGCAAACTGCAGGATATGTGGTATTCTCCCTTCGACCCACGTGAAGTGAACAATTTTTATACGGAGGGCAATAGCTGGCATTATAGTTTTGCCGTACCACAGGATTTAGACGGGCTGATGGGACTGATGGGCGGCCGGGAACAATTTGCAACGCAGTTAAATGAGTTATTCACCGGATCTTCCCAGATGACGGGCCGCGACCAATCCGACGTAACCGGGTTGATCGGTCAGTATGCGCATGGTAACGAGCCCAGTCATCACATGGCTTATCTTTTTACCTATGCCGGCCAGCCCTGGCGCACGGAAGAACTGGTCCATAAGATCTGTACTGAGTTTTATACGAATTCACCGGATGGACTGATAGGAAATGAGGATTGCGGCCAGATGAGCGCCTGGTATGTGCTTAGTGCGATCGGATTTTACCCGGTTTGCCCCGGCGATGGGAACTATACATTCGGTTCACCCTTGTTTGAGCATGTAAAGATCAACCTGGAGAACGGCAAATCATTTTTGCTGGAATCGCATAAAAAAACTGATAAGGATTTTTATGTGCAATCCGTGAAATTGAATAATCAGTCCTATTCCAAAACCTATATCCATCATACCGACCTGATGAAAGGAGGAGCATTGGAATTTATAATGGGTGAACAGCCTAATAAGTCGAGGGGAGTGAATGCCGCGGATATGCCTTCCACGGCCATCCATGATGGCAGGATCGTGGCAGTTCCTTATTTCGATATGCTTTCCAACAAATTTAAAAAGGAAACACCGGTTAAATTAAAATCCATTGATCCTGGTGCGGGGATCTTTTATCGCATCATGCGTCCCAATATCCGTTCAGAGTTTGTGCCTTACAAACAGCCTTTTTCCATAACGGAAAGTACAGTAGTGGAGACTTATGCGGTGATAAACGGGAAGCAAAGCAAAACAGCATCGCAGCAATTCATTAAAATACCGGATGACAAAAGCATCAAAGTGCTTTCAAAAGTAAATCCCATGTACACCGCCGGCGGGCCCGATGCATTGATCGATGGTGTAATGGGAACCACCAACTGGCGGACAGGGGAGTGGCAGAGTTATTTTAATACTGATTTTGATGCGATCGTGGACCTGAAAACGAAACGTAGTATCAAATCCGTTTCCATACACGTATTGCAGGACGTGGGGTCCTGGATCGTATATCCGAAAGAAGTGATCATTGAAACAAGTAATGACGGAACAAAATTTACC
>CAYSIU010000110.1:0-7726 GCA_964431095.1 uncultured Chitinophaga sp.
ATAAAATATTCTCGTGGAAGGATTGTAGGTATTATTGCATAGTGCCGAACCGGGCCATGCGGGGGTATAGCTCCCGGGTAAACCGTTTGACCACATGGAATAGGGGCCGCCAGATGCCCCCGGAGCCTGTACCGCAGTCACATTGTTGTTAACGGGATCCAGCGTAAAAATGGCTTTATAACCGGCACCCCCCAGGTCCCCGAGGTCACACTTCAGAGAATAGTTGCCTGTGGTGGTAAGATATTTATCCAGTTCCATATTCCGGGGCGCGACGGGATGATATAAATATCCCACGGAATGATAGAGTCCTTCAAATTGATTCTTTACCCTGATGGAAACGACCACGCTTCCCTCTACACGACTGATCGCCCCTGTACTGACAGCAGCGATCTTAATACCCAATGCGTAAACATTCTGAAGATTAAAAACATTTTTATTGAAGCTGACGGGGAAACCAATTTCGGCATAACTGCCGCCCGGCATATCGAATTGCAGCCCGTTGGGCAATGAATAGGCGCTGTCGGGCAAAATCACCAGGTTGGCGCCATTTGCATAATTATAGGCATTTACCAGGCCGGCATCCAGTTGCATGGTTACATGAAGCGGGCCGGTGATGGTTTTGGGCGACGAATACCGGACCGTGACAAAATCGGGGATCGCTTCAACAGCAGGGCTACCATTCAGGGCAACCGGTTTTACTTCGCCGTAATAAAACCGGTCGAATATACCCACGCTTATCCCGGGGTCGGCCAATAAAGGATCAACCTTATTTTTAATACAGGACCCCAGTACAGCAGGCAGGAGGATAAGTTGCAAGATTGATTTCCATCCCATGCTTCTTTTGTTTTATGGTCATCAATCAATCATATCTCAAAAAATAAGCCGCGGCGGAACTGCCAGCAAAAAAGGGATTGCGTACACAATCCCTTTCGTTTATTCGGAGCAACTGAAATCAATATCTTATAATCGACTCTTCGGTGACCCTGTAACCGGTACCTCCCGTATAACCATACCTGACATAGAAGGTTTTGTTGCCAGGATTATATACGTTGTTACATAACGGGGAGCCCGGCCATTGCGGGGTATAGCCCGGGTTTGTGGTAGGCAAACCGCTTGTCCACATCGTGTAAACACCTCCGGAAGCACCCGGGGCTGCAACAATATTAACGTTATTGGTAGCGGGATCAACCGTAAAAATGGCTTTGTAACCTGCACCACCCAGGTCGCCAAGATCACATTTTACTGAATAAGGGCCCGTAGTAGTCAGATCCTTATCCTGGTCAATATCCCTTGGAGAGGAGGGATGATAAAAATATCCTATTGCATGATAAGTGCCATGATACTGGTTCTTTACCAGGATCGAAACAATAATGCTGGCTTCATTGGCGCTGACCACACCCGGGGTGGCTGAGCTCAACCGGATACCGATGGCATATACGTTCTGGAGATTCAGCGCGCTTTTATCCAGCCTTACGGGGAATGGGAATTCCGCGTAGTTGCCGGCGGGCATGTCAAATTCCAATCCAGCAGGCAATGTATAAGCATTCTGTGGAAGGATCACAAAGCTAGTCCCGTTGGCAGTGTTATAATTTGTTACCAGCGTGTTGTCTATTACCAACTTGGCATGAACGGTACCGGCTTTGGTTCTTGGTGCCGAATAACGAACCAGGATGAACTCATCGATCGTCTCCTGTACCGGCAGTGCATTCAGAGCAAGCGGCTTCAATTGACCATAATAAAATGCGTCAAATATGCCGGTGCTGATACTACCCCCGTCGTTGATGACGCCGAGGCTATCCCTACTCTTCAGGCAGGAACTCAGCAAGGCTGGCAGCAGGGCTATTATTAATACTGATTTCAGTTTCATATTTTGTAGTTTTTGTGGTTGTCTATCAATTAATATCCCAGAAAATACGGCTGCTGAATACGTCTATCCCTGTGGGTACATTGCCTGAGTTTACATTGTATTCACGCAAGGGGTAGAACAAACGAACGGGTTCCGGGCTGCTGGTAGCTACTGAATGCGCTGAATAAACCTGAGGAACAGTTGGCAGATTTCCGTTAGGATTGGCCGGAGATGTGGTCCTCCTGTATTCTGCCCAGGCTTCTGAACCGTCTATATTACAAAGAGCAACCCATTTTTGAACCCAGATCGCTTTTAATTTATCCGGCGATACAGTCCAATCACATTGAGCTGTGAGGTTTGTCATATAAGAATTGGCGGCTGCGTCTGCCTGCCCTTGGGTGGCAGTAGCAGAAGCCATGCCCACATTGCCTACCAGGCGGAAATCGCGACGAATCCCTTCCTCGTAAGCTGCCTGGG
Source organism: uncultured Chitinophaga sp. (assembly GCA_964431095.1). Classification (GTDB taxonomy): domain Bacteria; phylum Bacteroidota; class Bacteroidia; order Chitinophagales; family Chitinophagaceae; genus JJ008. The sequence goes on from CAYSIU010000110.1 coordinate 2,324, forward strand.
CGCTCCCGCCGAGCCAGCCTCTTTGCCTTGCTTCAGCCTGTAAGAAATAACTTTCTGCGTCGGACATAACGAACAGGGGACGGGTAGCATCTCCTTTTACGATCTGCATCCTGCCCATAGCCGAAACGTTGGAGCTAAGGTAAGGGCTGCCTGCTCCGCCGAGTGGGACACCCTTATAATCACTGAAAGTTGTACTTATCGGCATATTATTATCCGGGTTGGCGATAATTGAAGCAATCCTGCCGAGCCGGAATACATCAGCTGTACCTTTCATATACTCCACAATATCCTGGCCGATCTTCCTGAAATCACCGGTTTGGGCGTCATTCTCATTGAAACCAAAATTCCCGTAATACCAGTTCAATTTACCGCTGGTCTTCAGGTAACCGGGTTGGCATGTAACGGTGGCATCTATAAAGCCATCCCCTGAAATAGAATTGATATCCGAAGTGGGGTTATAACCTGCCACGTAAGACCTGCCGATGATCAGGCGGAGCTTAATGGTATTGGCCAACTGGTTCCACCGCGTCTTATTGGCATTGAAGAAAATATCTGAAGGATCGTTGGATGGGAAAGCATTCGCATTGTTCAATGCAACGGCTGCCGTCAGCTTGGCCACGAGGCTCTGGTAAATAGTAGCAGCATCGTCGTATACGGGAGTAATGAACTTGGTTCCCTGCAATGCCTGTGTATAAGGAACATTGCCGTAGAGGTCCACGATCTTCTGCATCATCATGCATTGCATAATCATGGAAGGTCCAACCAGGTAAGGATAGCCATCGGCCACTGCATGATCGATCACATACTGGTAATCGGCCAGGTTATCGTATGGACCATCAAAGTAATTAAAATCGTTGTTGGTGAACACATAGGTCTTTTCCTGGCCGCCGCCGGTATAGCTGGTGCTATGCCCGTAGTAGCCGGTCCATGAACCCATGGTAATATGCATCCCGCCGACCATGATCCTGGCCGAAGTGTTCAGCGCGTTCGAAAAGACCAGGTTGGCCTTTGTTACGGTAGGGGTGTTGGGGTTGGTGTTGACGTCGATAAATTTCCGGCAACTGGTTGTTACAACGGAACCCAACAACAGATATAAAAGTATTTTTTTCATGTCCTGTTTTTTTTCTTTTAATAATCTCATTGGTTAGAAAGTAACTTTTAAGGTTGCTCCATACTGGCGAACGGGCGGGGTGTTACCGGTTGTGTTAAGACCGACACCATTGGCATTCGCACCGAAAGCAGAGAATTCAGGATCTGTATAGATGTTATCTTTCGGTCTCCAGGTAAACAAGTTGCGGCCGAAGAAAGAAAGATCCACCTGTTTCAAAGCTTTGAAGCCATGATACCATTTTTGCGGGAAGGCAAAATCAAGAGAAACGTCCCTGATCTTCCAGAAATTCCCGGAATAAGTAAACCAGTCACCAATGTTCAGTACGCTGCGGCTGAAAGAATAGTCACCCCAACCTTCGTAGATAGAGATATAGTTGTCCACCACATAATTGGTGTTAGTCACGTATTTACTTCCATCCCAGTACACGGAATTGGGCCAGATGAATTGCTGGCGGTGATAGCGCGTGGTAGCGGCGCTTGAACCTGTGAACGACATATCCTGCGCCATATCGGAATATACCACGTAACCTCCACGGAATTCTGCATTGGCAGTAAGGGTAACCCATTTATAATTGACCCTGAAGCCAAGACCCAAATCATCTTTAGGAATCGTTCTTCCCTGGGTCTTCAGGCCATTGCCGATAGTAGGCCATCCGTCAGCGGTGTTAATGATCGTTTTGCCCGAAGAAGAGTCAAAGGCAAAGAATGTAGTTTTCAATAAGGGGAAGGGTTGTCCTATACGAGCCACAATGAAGTTTTCGGAACCCGTGGTATTCATGGTCAATTCAGTCAGACCGCCAAACAAAGCGGTAACTTTATTGGTATTCCAGCTATAGTTCCCGAATACATCGATATTCCAGTTTTTCTTACGCATCAGGTATACCTTTAATTCGCTCTCCAATCCTTTATTCTTCAATGTACCTGCATTCAGTAAGGTTGCCGTGTAACCCGTTGTGGAAGAAATGGCCACATTGAACACTTGTTGCTTGGCATCCTGGAAGTAATAAGAGAAGTCGGCATTGATCCGGTTCTTCCAGAAGGAAGCCTCAAATCCCACTTCTTTTGTATACACGAATTCAGGCTGCAAAGAAGGATCGGGGAATGTATTATCTACGGTTACCCCCACATTTCCACCATAAGGATAGCCGGCTCCGGGTGAGAAGGTCGGGAGAAGAGAATAAGGTCCAAGGTTGTCATTACCATTCTTGTTATAGCTAGCCCTGATCTTCAGGTAATTCAAAACATCTGATTTCAGGCTGGGAGCTGCTTCCGTAACCACCAAAGAAAGGTCTACTCCATAGAATGGGAAATGGAAAAGTTTTCTTTTGTCTTTGGTATCGCGATCCTGGGAGAAAAACACAGAAGACAGGTTCTGTCTCCAGGAACCATGAAGGAACACCATATCATGGTAGCCCAGTGTATAGTCGGCAAAGTTCCCGATCTTCCTGATCTGGGTATTGCTTTCACCACCGGTCAGCTCACCTGCGCGATTACCGACGTTGAAGAGGTCGGGGATGATCACAGATGTACTTCCCACATTCAGGTTCTTCGATTTCCTGTCCTGGATATTGTTTCCAACGATCAGCTTATGTGACCAGTTACCCCATGTTTTGTCGATCGTGACAAAGAAGTCGGAGTTGGTCCTCCAGCCAAGGCCGGCAGCATCGCCTACCGCCCCGGTGATAGGGCTGTTACGGGCTCTCCATACATAACTGTAATCATTGTATTTGGGATCTGCTGTAGTAGGTTTTACAGCCAGGTTTCCTTTGGCATATTCGGAATAGTCAAAGCGGTTGGTCCAACTCTTGGAGAAGGAGTTCGTGATCGCTGTTCCGAGCCTGAGGTTAAATTCCAGCCAGCTCACAGGTTTAAAGCTCAGGGTCACGTTGCCATTGAAATAGTTGTTGCGGGCATCGCTCCTGCTGTTATCCAAACGGAACCAGGGGTTATCATAATAATCGTTGAAATATCCATTGGGATTGGCAAAGGGATTGGTCTGCCAGTCTTTCAATTTATCCACCGGGATCCATGCGGGTGTATTCAGCGCAAAGAAATAATAATCGGTGGTGGTGCGCTTCACGCGGTCAATGGCAAATGTACCATCAAAGGATGCTTTGAATTTACCATAGGTCCTTGAACCATTAAAGCGAATATCATCCCTGTGCAATACATCTTTGGGTACAATACCTTTTATATAAGCATCCTGGAAGGAAAGATAGAAACTGCTGTTTGCATCGCCACCCCTGATGCTGATATCATTGGTGGTGGAAACACCCAGGTCCCACATTCTTTTGCGGATCCCGGGTACAAATTCATAAGGATATACCTGGAAGGAACCATCCTGCAGCTTACGGCCGGCGGAGCGAAGTGAACCATCATAACGGTCGCCGTATTGCTGGTTTTCAAAAGGACGATAATCTTCCTGCAGTGTAAGGCCATATCCTGAACCGGAACCGAATTCTTTCTGGAACTTCGGCAGGTAAGCTACTTCTTCAAAGTTGGTGGTGGTGGTAAAATTGATCTGAGGTTTTCCACCGCCTTTCTTCGTAGTGATCAGCAATATTCCGTTCACACCGTCGGGACCGTATAATGTACCACCCTGTCCACCCTTGATCACCGAAACACTTTCCACATCGTTCGGATTCAGGTAATCCAACGTATTATCCGGAACAGGTACGCCATCCACCACGATCAACGCTGTATTACCTCCGGTAATGGAGCGGTTACCACGCAAAATAACGCGGGGAGATGCGTTAACCGAGTTGTTAGTGTTGTAAATGGTAAGACCGGCCACTTTACCGGAAAGCGCCTGGCCCAGCTTAGGAGCCTGACCATTGGTGATCTGCTCAGCCTTTACCGTGGTATTAGCATATCCCACTTCTTTGGGCCTTCTGCGGATACCGAGAGCGGTAACGATCACTTCGGTGCCGGTGGTTACTGTCCTTTTAGCTCTAACGGTAATGTTGCTTTCTGCGCCAACAGTTACTTCAGTAGGCTCGATGCCCCCGGTAATTACCAGAATATCGCCGGTTTTGGCAAAGATTCGGAACATTCCGTTGTTGTCTGCTGCCACACCGGTCCTGGTACCTTTAACTTTAATGGATGCACCAAACACAGGGGCTCCATTTTCATCAGTCACGGTACCGGTTATCGTCCGGTTTTGGACAAATGCCAATGCAGTCAATAGCATTAACATCGTAAACAGTGATGTAATTTTTCTCATGTTAACGTCAATTTTTAAATTTAAAAGCGTGATTATCAGGGAAAACCGTCAATTTTCGGGGTATTTTCAGGGGTATGCGACACGGAAAAGCAAAGCAAACAAAGGGGTTTAAGTTATCGTCTTGAAAATTGACACGGAAGAGGTCGATGGTTCGAGTCCATTCGGGCCTACCAGTCTTTCAACAATCGGGTGCTGACTTACCTTTCCGAGTCTGTCCAATAATCCTTATCGCCCTTCCAGAGGCGCTCTTCACGGCGGGATTTTGCAAGGACAATTCCGGCTACAAGGCTTTGTGCCTTGCGCCTGGCCAGCGAAGGCGCTTCGGTGGATCGGGTCGGTGATTTTTGTTTCGGCAACCAAAAGTTCATGTGGTACGGTCTTGCGTAAGGCTCAGTCTTGCAACTGCCAACAAACTGTGTTGGCACAACCGATCGGGTGACGTCGATTGATCAATATATTTGCCTGGGTCAATCCACTCCGATAGCATAGGTTAACTAGAGCAGGTGGTTATGCGTGCCCATATTCTTATAGTCCTATGTTCTATTGTTCTGCTAAGTTGTACTTCTCTTGGATATTGCCAAAACCATCAGGTCGCAATCGGTGATCTGAATGGTGACGGCAAGCCTGATGTCGTTGTCGCCAATCCATCGCTGAACAATATCGGCATCTTTTTGAATACCGGTAGCGGAGCACTTGGGCCGGGCGCTTTTCTCGCTGTTCAGGGAAGACCGGATTCGATTTCCTTGGCAGATCTCAATTCAGACGGCCATCTGGATCTCCTTTTAGTATTGGTTGATTCATCCGGGGGGACGCATCTTCAGATGATGCTGGGTGACGGCAAAGGCGGCTTTGCCGCGCCCATTGCAGTGCAAACAGGTAGCATTAGTCCGAGCACAAACACGGTCGTCGCCGACTTTAACGGTGATGGCCTGCTCGATATTGCTTTCGGTGTCGCCGCGCCTCCGCCTCAGATTGCCATCCTTTTCGGCGACGGCCATGGTGGCTTTTCCGCTCCGGCCCTTGTCCCGGTTTCGAATGCCACCCCGTTTTCGGCCTAACTGGTTTCCCTT
>CAYSIU010000111.1:0-6949 GCA_964431095.1 uncultured Chitinophaga sp.
GGGGGCTATGATCATTTCATGTTGAAAGAAAGATTCGAACAACCTCAAACCATCTTAGATTGCCTGCGGGGAAGGCTGGATGCAAGTGAAGGGACCATCACCATGAGCGGCATCCAGCAATATGCGGAAGAGATCATGACGGCCAACCGCATCGTGATCATTGCCTGTGGCACGAGCTGGCACGCCGGGCTGGTAGCTGAATACCTCATCGAAGAGCTTTGCCGGATCAGCGTGGAAGTGGAATATGCTTCTGAATTCCGTTACCGTAACCCGGTGATCAATAAAGGTGATGTCATCCTGGCTATTTCGCAAAGCGGTGAAACGGCAGATACCCTGGTAGCCATTGAGAACGCGAAAGCCAGGGGGGCCATTATCCTGGGAGTGGTGAACGTGGTGGGCTCTTCCATTGCAAGAACCAGTCACGGCGGCGCTTACACGCATGCTGGTCCGGAGATCGGTGTGGCCTCTACCAAGGCCTTCACCGCACAACTGGCAGTGCTCACTATGATCGCCCTGAAGATCGGTTATATCAAAGGAACGGTGGATGAAGAACGTTATCGTAACCTACTGGTAGAATTACAACAGATTCCCGAAAAAGTGGCCTGGACCCTGAAACGCAGCAAGCATATTCAGGCATTAGCAGAGAAATACAAGGATGCAAGGGATTTTCTTTACCTCGGGCGGGGTTATAATTTTCCGGTAGCACTGGAAGGTGCATTAAAATTGAAAGAGATCTCTTATATCCATGCCGAAGGTTATCCTGCCGCTGAAATGAAACACGGCCCGATAGCATTGGTCGATGAAAACCTGCCCGTGGTATTTGTAGCAACCAGAGATGCCTATCACCAGAAAGTGGTAAGCAATATGCAGGAGATAAAAGCCCGGAAAGGCAAAGTGATCTCCGTGATAACCGAAGGCGATAAGGAATCGCAGGAGTTATCGGATGATGTGATGATTGTACCGGAGGCCGATGAGATTGTGGCCCCGATGCTGAGCGTAGTGCCTCTGCAATTGCTGGCGTATTATATCGGTGTAGCCAAAGGTTATGATGTGGATAAGCCGAGGAATCTGGCGAAATCTGTAACAGTAGAATAGATAATGGTTTTCTGTTGCCTGTTATCAGGTTGTCAATATTCAGTTTCGAAATAATCTTACCCGGAAACCCACAACAGAAACCAGCAACAAATAGTATGAACCATATCAACAAACAACCGATATCCTCTCTCGGCTACGACTTCATCCCCAAAGAATATATCCCGAAAGGAAAGAACGAATACTATCTCCGTAATATCCAACACCGCAGCGATACCCGTTTTCAGAAATTGACAACGGCCGAAATAAAAACACTTGTCCGGAACGCCAATAGCTCCGACAACTGGAAAAACATACTGGTATCCGAAGCGTTTAACCCTGAACTGGTAAAGAACTGCAGCTTTTATGGACTGATTCGCATCGGCAAACTGGAAGCTTTTTTTCACGAGTTCAATAACCTGCGCCTCCCGGTGGGTTTATACAACAGCACCATCATCAGTTGCGATATAGGAGACAACGTCGTTATTGATAATGTAAATTTCATGAGTCATTATATCGTCGGTAACGATGCAATGCTGGTCAACATCAATGAGCTGGCGACCACTGATCACTCCAAGTTTGGCAATGGAGTGGTGAAAAAGGGGGAAAAAGAATCTGTGCGCATCTGGCTGGAGATCTGTAATGAGAATGGGGGAAGGAGTGTGCTTCCCTTTAACGGTATGCAGGCCGGGGATGCCTGGCTTTGGTCAAAATACCGGGACGATGACAAACTCCTGGAACGGCTTAAAGAATTCACAGATAACAAATACGATACCCGCCGGGGTTATTATGGTAAGATCGGCGAACGAACCGTTATCAAGAACTGCAAAATCATCAAAGATGTGTGGATCGGCAGCGATGCATACCTGAAAGGGGGTAACAAACTGAAGAACCTTACGATCAATTCAGCACCGGATTCCAAATCCCAGATCGGTGAAGGCTGTGAACTGGTGAATGGTATTATCGGATTCGGGTGCCGGATCTTTTATGGTGTAAAAGCAGTGCGCTTTGTGATGGGTTCCAATTCACAACTCAAGTATGGCGCAAGGCTGATCAACTCTTACCTGGGTGACAATTCCACTATTTCCTGCTGCGAGGTCCTGAACTCACTCATTTTCCCTGCGCACGAACAGCACCATAATAATTCCTTTTTATGCGCCGCCACGGTGCTGGGGCAAAGCAATATGGCGGCGGGTGCTACCATTGGCTCCAATCATAATTCAAGGGGCGCCGACGGCGAGTTGATTGCCGGACGTGGTTTCTGGCCGGGACTCTGTGTCAGCCTGAAGCATAATTCAAAATTTGCTTCTTTCACACTTATTGCCAAAAGCGATTACCCGGCCGAACTGAATATCCCGATCCCGTTTTCCCTCGTGAGCAATGATACGATGCATGATCAATTGCTGGTATTACCCGGCTACTGGTTTATGTATAATATGTATGCCCTTGCAAGAAATGCGGGTAAATATGTGAACCGCGACAGGAGAAAAGACAAGACGCAGGAAATAGAATATGATTTTCTTGCTCCCGATAGCGTAAATGAAATGTTTGATGCATTGCAGCTGATGAAAAAATTTACCGGCATGGCAGGTTTGAAGAAAAGGAAACAAACGATCACGGACAGAACTGCTATCAAAACAGGCGAGACCCTGCTGGAACATGATCCGGCCTCCATGGAGAAACTGGAACTGCTAGCAGAAGGGTTTGAGAACAGTCACCGTAAAGTGCAGCTGCTGAAAGTGCCCGAAGCTTACACACTCTTCAAAAAGCTCATTATTTATTATGGTACCAGGGAACTCATCCGTCATATCGAAGAACGCAGACCAGGAAACTGGCAGATGCTGTTGGCATTACTACCCGTTAAGCCGGTACGCACCCATTGGAAAAATACAGGTGGACAATTGATGACAGAAGCCGCAGTTCATTCGCTCATCCGCGGCATCCGTTCCGGCAAAATAAATGGCTGGGATGAGGTGCATGAATACTATCACCAAAAGAGCAGGCAATACCCTGCTGACAAATTCCGCCACGCCTATGCTTCCCTCCTTGAAATAATGAAGCTGTCTCCGAAAAAATTCAGCAAAAAGATCTTTATCCAATTGCTTCAACAGGCCCTTGCAACGAAAGAATGGATGGTAGAAAATATCTACGATTCCCGGGCTAAGGACTACAACAATCCTTTTCGCCAGATGGTCTATGACACGGAAAAAGAAATGGAGGAGGTAATCGGGAAACTGGAGGATAACAGTTTTATCCTGCAGCAACAGGAAGAATTGACAGTTTTCCGTGAGCAAATCAAAAAACTCACGGAACAATTTAAATAGGACCTGCTCCCTATCAGCTACTGGCTGCAGGCTGCTGGCTGTTGGCTGCGGGCTACTGGCTGCAGGCTGCTGGCTACCGCTATTTCCCTCTATACTTACTGAACGGGTAATACGTCAGGGCAAACCCCGCCTGGTGGCACAGCCCGTAATAAAGGAAATCGAGCAGGTATTGTTTAAATGGTTTCTTCCCTTCCCCGATCTTTAGCACGATTGCCGTTCCCCAGGCCATTCGGTTGATGAAATTGTCCAGATGGTACTGATCGGTGAACATGATAAGCACGGAAGTGGATAAAAAATATCTTGGGCCGGCATTGGGATCGCCGTTTTTGTATTTGTTCTTCCAACTGACAGCAGGATTATACCATTCAGCGCGGGCTTTGGGGAACTGGCGATGAAATTCTTTCCAGTGAAACTGTAAGGTCTCATTAAAACCCTTGGCTACTCCAGCCAGGAACACCAGCCCGCCGGTATATAAATGGTTCCGGGTAATTCTCCATTTCCCCGGTTGCAATTGTATTTCTTTTTTAACAACGGGAGCAGGGGCGCTCGCCAATGAAAACCCCGTACTCACCGGGGTGACTTGTTCGGAAACGGATTGTGCATGAGCTGAAACTACGGGCAACAGCAAGGCAAAAAGCAATTTCGGTTTCATATTGACAGATGTTTGATAAACAAATACGGCTGTTCAACAGGAAACCGGATAGGTGATGAACTGAGATCAATCAGTCAATATGTCTTTCATAAAATAAAGTGGAACGGCTTTCAGGAAGGAGTAGATTTCGGACTGCGATCCGGAGAAAGGGCGCAGGGGTAAGGGAATAGCTTTAATCGGTTCCCAAATTACTCAGCTGGTTTTAATAATGCAAGGAAAGAAGGTGAAATATTACGGATTTCGTAGATATACGAAACCCTCTACAGCTGGCCGCCCGGCTTTGCTTACCGGCATGCAGGTAACTATCGGTGTTAACGGTCATAGGCACAAAAAATCCCCTGCGTGAAGGCCAGGGGTTACTTTCTTACAAGAAGTAATATTGCAACGGTACAATGATTACGTCTTAATTCATTTTTGTAGAGTCGCTACCCATTTTGGTGCTGTCAGCGCCCATTTTATTCTGCATCTTGGAGCTATCCGGAGTCATGTTATTCTCCATCTTCGTGCTGTCTTTCTGCCCGGTCTTTTTGTCTGATTTGTTGTTGCAGGCTATCAGGGTGCCGGTGATAGCCAGGATTGCGAATACTTTTTTCATTGTACTTTTTTTGTTTTTAGGTTTAAATATTTTCACCAGAAATCCTGCGTTACCGGTTACCGGATGGTTGGTCGGACCGGGCGTTTTTCCCTGGCGGACGCAAAGGTATAGGCTAATGGGAAATATCCAAATCGGGGTTTTATAAACAGAAAGAATATGCTCCGGTATTAGAAACACTAAATCCCATCCATTCCGGCGGCGATGCATATTAAATTGATTTTCATATCTGATACGGATAATCCATTCCTATTATTAATGGTCTTGATTCCGATCTATTTCTTCCGGAAGTACAACCGGACCGGTACACCGTTGAAATCAAAATGTTTCCGTAACTGGTTCTCCAGGTAATTTTTATAGGGTGGTTTCACATCATCGGGAAAATTGCAGAAAAAGGCAAAAGATGGTACGGTAGTCGGCAGCTGGGCAACAAATTTGATCCTGATCGGGTGGCCCCTTACTACTGGAGGATGATGGTCCCTGATCGCCCCAAGGAGTTTCTCATTTAGTTCGGAAGTGGGTATTTTTCGCTTTCGGTTATCGTACACTTCCAACGCTGTTTCGATGGTTTTGAATATCCTTGTTTTTTCTTTAGCTGATATGAACAGGATGGGCACATCCGTGAACGGTGCGAGTTTTTGCTTCAATGCTTTCTCCTGTTCCCGGGCTGTCTGGGTTTCTTTTTTTACCCGGTCCCATTTATTCACCAGCAACACGATGCCTTTGCCTTTTCTCGCGGCAAGACTGAAAATATTGACATCCTGTGCCGTCATTCCCTTTTCCGCATCAATCAGCAACAAACACACATCCGCTTCGTCCATCGCTTTGATGGCCCGTATCACAGAATAAAACTCCAGGTCTTCCTGCACCTTTGTCTTTTTGCGGATGCCTGCTGTGTCGATCAATATGAATTCTTTCTGGAAAAGATTGTAATGGGTATGAATACTGTCACGGGTAGTGCCGCCTAGATCGCTTACGATACTGCGCTCCTCACCAATCAGTACATTCAGTAATGAAGATTTTCCGGTATTGGGCTGACCGATAATCGCAAACCGGGGTAAAGAGGCATGATCCTCTTCTTCTGCTACTGCATCACGGGAGATCAATTCCGCAATGGCATCCAGTAACTCTCCCGTACCACTTCCGCTTGCTGCCGCAATAAAGAAGATATGTTCGAACCCGAGGCGGTAAAACTCAGTTGCTTCGAGCATCCGCTCGTTGTTATCAACTTTATTCACAGTGAGGAAAACGGGTTTGGTGCTTTTTCGCAGGAGGGCCGCCATCGAATCATCCAGATCGGTCATTCCTGTGGCGGCATCCACCATAAAAATGATGGCATGAGCCTCTTCGACCGCGATCAGTACCTGCTTGGCGATCTCTTTTTCAAAAATATCATCGCTACCGGCTACAAAGCCACCCGTATCGATCACATTAAATGTTTTTCCATTCCAGTCCGCCAGGCCGTATTGCCGGTCGCGGGTTACCCCACTGGTATCATCCACAATAGCCTTCCGTTGCTCAAGCAAACGATTGAACAGTGTGCTCTTGCCCACGTTCGGGCGTCCGACTATTGCGACTGTAAATGACATAGCGTTTTAAATCTTAAATTTCAAATCTCTTCATTCGTGTGTTTGTAAATTGGAATCTGCTACCTGTGATTCAATAACCATATTCCTTCAACAACGTTTCGCTTTCTCTCCATTTTGGTCTCACTTTGACAAACAATTCCAAAAAAACCTTTTGCCCGATAAATGCTTCAATATTTTTCCGTGCTTCCGTTCCTATTTTTTTTATCATGGATCCCTTTTCCCCGATCAGGATTGCCTTTTGCGTTTCCCGTTGTACGATGATATCCGCCACGATCTTCACTAACGATGTTTTTTCCAGGTATTCCCGAACAAGCACCGTGCTGTGATAGGGCACTTCCTCTTGCGCCAGATCAAAGATCTTCTCCCGGATCAGCTCGCCCACAAAGAACCGCGTCTGCAGGTCACTGATATCATCCGTATCATAAAAAGGTTCGGCTTCCGGTAAAAATTCAAGTAAGGTCTGCAGTAGTAATGGAACATTTTTACCCGACAAAGCGGAAACCGCCATTACTTTTTTGCAGTATCGCTTCCCCGAAAAGAATTCCACTCCCTTTTTTATTTTTTCTTTTCCGGCCCGGTCGATTTTATTGAGCACAACTATCGCGGGTACCCCTACTCCCAATTCCGCAAAGGCATCGTCCGATTCCTGCCAGTTTGCATTAGTATCCACCAGTAATAAAGCCAGATCAGCATCTTCAAGGGCACTCCTCATGGCCGCATT
>CAYSIU010000111.1:6959-7721 GCA_964431095.1 uncultured Chitinophaga sp.
CATCATTTTATCCTGCAGCCGGTAATGCGGCTCGATGATCCCTGGTGTGTCGGAAAAGACGAGTTGGTACGCATCCCCGTTCAAAATTCCTTTGATCCGGTGACGGGTGGTCTGGACTTTGGGTGATACAATGGCCAGTTTTTCACCGACAAGCGCATTGAGCAACGTGCTTTTACCCGCATTGGGCATTCCAAATATGTTGATGAACCCGGATTTCATGACACGAATTAACACGAATTGACGCGAATTAACACGAATTGACGCGAATTACACGAACTACATTATTTTAGGGATTATAGAATTTAGCTTTATCAACTTTTTCCAGGAATCAGCATTAGTCGAGGCCAACAAAAAACCCCGCCTTCTGCGGGGCCCTTGTTGCGAAGGGGAGGATCGAACTCCCGTCCGCCAGCCGGCGGATATGAGCCAAAAATTACATCCCCTTTACCAAATGCCAAATCCACTCTCTACCCCTGGCAGTTTTCAATGCATTTTCTCTTCGTATTGCATCCCCCTTACTTTCAAAAAACTCTTTGTGAATAATTCTCCAGGGTCTGAATCTTATTGTCCAACTCTTGGTGGCCAGTTCATTATGAGATCTGAATCTTTCATCAAGATCAGCAGTATAGCCGATATAGATCTTATCAAATTTCTCACTATACAACACGTAAACTGTAAACATAAAAAACCCCGCCTTCTGCGGGGCCCTGTTGCGAAGGGGAGGATCGAACTCCCGACCTGCGGGTTATGAGCCCGCCGAGC
>CAYSIU010000112.1:0-7666 GCA_964431095.1 uncultured Chitinophaga sp.
ACGACCAGGTGGAGCTTCAGAAGGGAAATGCCACGCAAACCCAGGTGTTGATCCAGCAGCGGCTTTTGAGAAATACATTTGATTATTTTGCCAGCTTCGGCCTGAGTTATCGATTTGGATCCATTTATAATAATGTAGTGAATCCGAGGCTGGGTGATACGGGAGGAGGAATGTTCTTCATTTCAAACTAAAACAGGTCAATCTGTCTGGAGGACCCTATTGAAAATTTCCCGGGTCTGCTTATTGCTGTAAGTTTTATTTCCCATTTGTTTTACCCAGCGGATACTCTGGATAGCATTGGTAAGGAACAATTCTTCCGCTTCCAGTAATTCCTGCGGGGTAACCCGGGATTCTTCCAAAAGCAAATCCAGATCTGCCATCTGTGACCTGCTGTCCAACATTTTTTTTCTCATCACACCGTTTACACATCCCTCGCTTAATGCAGGTGTCCGGATCACTCCTTCTTTGACAATAAAGACGTTGGCAACGGTAGAATCAGCAATGGTACCGGCCGTATTCATAACCAGGCAATCATGTACATTTTTTTCCCGGGCATGCAACGCTGCCATAACGTAAGGAAGAAAATTGGCGGATTTGAGGTTTGAAAAAGGGTCGCAGGTTTTACGAGCTCCTGGATAAATATCGATGACCAGTCCATTTTCATTAAGCTGGTTGACCGATTCATCCAATGGCCAGCATTCGATCAGGTATTGCAGCACCCCCGGCTCATATAAGCCGCCATTTCCTCGGGACACCGACAACCGGACCCTTGCCCGTTGTTCACATTTATTATTTTCAGTAAGTCTTGTAATATCTTCTCTCAATTTTTTTTCTGTGAAAGAAGTTGGCAATGAAAACCGGAGCAGAGATAAACCCGAGAAAAGACGGTCAAAGTGATACGATCCCAGTAGCATCTCCCCTTCCTGCACTTTTATCGTTTCAAACAGGCCGTCGCCGTACCGGTATCCGCGGCTGGCGGATGCTATTACAGGTGTATCGGCCGGCAAAAGGTTCCCGTTGAAACAAATTTGGTTCATGCGGGTAAGATAAAATAAAAAAGCCACTCCGGTATTTCGCCGGAATGGCTGAATATACTTGCCATGAGAAATTATTCGTGTTCTACCAGACCTGCTTTCACAGCGTACATTACCAGGCCTGCCATGGACTTGGTGCCGGTCTTGGTTTTTAATTTATCACGGATCGCTTCCACTGTCCTGGGACTGAGTTCCACGATATCGGCGATTTCCTTGGTGCTTTTTTCTTCGCACATGAGTTTCAGGATGGTCACCTCTTTGTCCGTGAGCTGCACATCCTGCGGCATGGAAGCCTCCACGGTGCGCTTGGTGCGCAACCCGCTCAGGAGTGCTTTGTTCGTCAGCTCATTGAAATAGAAATCATTTTCATACACTCCCCTGATAGCTTCATAGATCATCTCGGATCCTGATTCCTTAGTCAGGTAGGAGTTGGCCCCGATCTCCATCATTTTGGAAATAACGGAGTGATCATTGTGCATGGAAAGCATGATCACTTTGATATTCGGGTACAGCTTTTTGATCTCCGGCAAAGTTGCTAGTCCGTCCATTATCGGCATCTGGATGTCTAGTAAAACCACGTGGGGCTGAATATGACGCAACAGGTTGAGCAATTGCATACCATTTTCAGCTTCTGCCACCATCTGGATGTCTTTCCTGGTCTGGAGCGAGGTCTTGACGCCGGTACGGAAAAGGGCGTGGTCGTCGGCAATGGCGACCTTGATTACGGAGTTGGTTTCGGGATTTTTCATGGATTGAATAATTAGTAAAAAAAATGATTGTTCAGTATTTATTCTGTGATGCAAGTTGAAAAAATCCTGCAACATATACCATAGTAGAAGTACTTGATTTCGTATTTGCGGAAAGTACCGGTACTTGAATGAACAGGCGAAGTATTACGAAGCAACGGTGGAAAATTTACGAGCATCGCAGTAAAAACCGAAGAATGCAAATAGGGCATTTATGCTCTTGTTAACATTTACCTGTGCATTACTTTTGTTCCGGAAAGTTGATTGACAAGGATGATCTGTCTTATTCCTTCTCATCCAATGTCCATAACCGTCCAGAAAGTTATTTCCAAATCCTTTGAAAGACCATCCCGATTTTTATCGGGAGACACTTCTCCGGCCAGTCAACTTTTCCTTTTTTCCACCGTCCCTAACTTTTTTCATGTTACCAAGGTGGATGATCGAATAAACCCGTTTTTAAAAATCCAATGCCCGACGAAAGAACCAGAAAAACCATTAAACCCTGTCCTTGAGAAGTTCACTGATTTAAAAACTTTTTCTTTTCATAACAGTAACGTTAAGCCTCGGTCCTCATAACACCGGGGTTTTTTCGTAAATAGTAATCAGCAATGTCTTTTGGAATGATTAGGTGAGGATACTGTTGTGCGAACGCCTGAGTCAGCTTGTTTTAAAAAAAACCTCAGTCAGAGAAGTATACCAACTATCGATGCTGCACTAAAAATTCACCGCTGTAAATAGCGCCCTTTGTTTGGAGATAAACCCGGTACATCCCACTGGCCCATTTCTTGCTCGACACATTGATCATATCCAGGTGGGTAACTTCTCCCCGGAACATTTTCTTTCCGGCCATGTCCCAAACGGTCAGCATGCCATATTGATGCTGTTCAGGGTTCTTAAATTGCAGTTGATCGCTGCCGGGGTTGGGAAATATTTTTAATGCCTTGACCACGATGTTCGCCCCACCGATCGGGGTAATGAGCAGGCTACTGTCCATGATGATATTTTCATCCCCTGCCTGGTAGGCAGTATAAGCAAAATATACAAGCATCATTTCATCTGTGGTCTGTTCGCCCAGGTTAACGTTCTGCGGGGGATTATTGGGATTGTTGGGATTGGAACTGGTATTATCATAAGTGGCAAATGCCCTTATGGTGCTGCCACCATCCACGATCACCGGCCGCTGAAAATAGTATTGCCCCTGCCAGTGAAAATCCCAATGGGGAATATCGATGAGGCGGATCGTATCGCCATTGGGTTTGTTGGCAAAACTTTTTATCGTCTGACCCACGAGGTGCATGTGCGGAGCTACCGTGAGCACTGTGGCTTTGTAGACCGCAGGCAACGTAAACCGTTCCTCAAAAGTTTTTATGGTATTGGCCGGGATGCTCAGTGGTCCGTTCACAAGCACGGGTGCATAGTGGTATAATATCGGGTCGATCCTCACATCCCTTGCCCCTGCATTGTTGTTGTAATAAAGTCTCACTTTGGTGCTGTCGAGCTGGCCGTTGCTGCCGGCAGGATAATGCACCTGAATCACCAGGTCGGAATTGGGATAGATCCTTTTGCCGAAAATAAAGGGCAATTTTTTGGTCACACTGCCCGGTACCCATGCATCCAGCAATATAGCGCTGTTGACACCGATACCGCCAAAACTGGTATAACCGGGACCGGGATAGGCATTATCCAGCAATTGAGCTGCATGATTGGCGGTAGTGTCCTGGTATAATAATACATGGTGCACAATAGAAGAGTTGCCGGGAACGACTTCTGCCGCCGAAATAAATCTTCCATTGCTGAGCCGCAGCGGCAATACGAAACATTGATAAACATCACCCGTTGCAGCGGTGCTGATATAATCCGGCATTTTTAAAACGGTATCGGGTATTCCCAATGTGCTTACGGGTGCCGGTGGTGGCGGTGGTGCATTGGACAAATTCCCGGATGGGGCACCATTATTCACCCAATTCACAATAGCCGTTATATCGGCTGTACTCAATACACGGGCATTGGTAAAATGTACATAATTATCATTGGGTGGCCAGGGCGGCATTTTTTTCGTGGAAACGGCAGCGCTGATAGAAACCCTGTAGGTAAACGCATCGCTGTAGGTCAATAAAGAAAAAGGCGCAATACCTCCCGGGCGGTGACAGGAAGCACAGTTGGCATAAAGGATCGGGGCGATATTATCAGCCCAGGTCTGTGAGAAGGATCTTGCGGTGAATAAAAGTAAAAAGAAGAGGAGTAAATTTTTTTTCATCCCACAAACAGTTTCTGGACAACAAGTTACTGAAAAATTCATTACCCCTTTTCCGCGATGATATAGGCCCTGGGCTCCCCGATGGTAAACTTCTTTTTGCCCGGGATACTGTAGATCTCTTTAAATCTCAAACCGGCTTTTTGCAGCATGTCCCCGATCTCATTAATGGAATAGATATAGTCAATGCCGGTCTTGACCTCCGTCTTCCCTTCCTTAGTGACGATGATACTTTCTGTTTCGATCCGGCTGGGATGAAAATGAAACTTTGAATCCGTCAGGAATTTCGCATCCCCGATCGTGCTCCAGCTTTTTTCCTTGAAATTTTTAATGGCTATTTCCGCAATGGACCAGGTGTTGATCAACAAATGCCCTCCCGGTCGTAATGCGGCGGATATATTCGAAAATAGTTTCATAACATCCCCTGCCTCAAAAAAATTCAGGCTGTTGCCCATGCAGATCGCCAGGTCGAATGGTCCGGCCGGAACATAATCAAGTATACCCTGTTGAATAATTTTTACCGGCAGGTTTTCTTTTTTCACTGTTTCCTTTATCTCCTGAATATAATCCGGAAGGTTATCCACCGCCGTTACTTCCATGCCTTTCCTGCCCAGCGCCAAGGCATGCCGCCCGTAACCGCACATCAGGTCGAATACTTTACTTCCTTGTTTCAGATTAAAATAGGACAGCATGAAATCCACTTCTTTCACCGTCAGTTCGTCGGGGATAAGGCTTCGCCAGAGCTCCTTGTAATAGCCATCAAAAAAACTGTCGTTGATATTGCTCATGGGGCCAAAGTATTACTCGAGCAATTTATTTCTCATGCCATACATGACGAGCCCCGCAATAGTCTTGGCGCCCACTTTCTGCTTCATGTTCTGCCGGATGGTCTCAATGGTGCGGGGACTGAGGAACACTTCTTTGGAGATCTCTTCGGTGGTTTTATCCTCGGCGATCAGTTTCAGGATCTTCAGTTCCTTTTCGGAGAACTTCACCGGGTTGGGATAGAATTGCCGCACGGTCTTTTTATGCTGCAGTTTCAGCAGCACGGCTTTGTTCACCAGTTCGTTGAAATAAAAGTCATCGTTCATACAGGTGAGGATGGCCTGGTAGATCTCTTCCGGGTCGGCGGTTTTGGTCAGGTAGGCATTGGCACCCATCTCCATCATACGGGTGATCATTTCCTGGTCGTCGTACATGGTGAGCACTATGATCTTGAGGGCTTCGTATTCCTTACGGATCATGCTGATGGCGTTGATGCCGTCCACTTCGGGCATGCGGATGTCCATCAATATCACCTCGGGAAGTTTGAGCTTGAGTTTGTGCATGAGATCTTTTCCGTCTTCGGCCTCCCAGAGTATTTTCAGGTACTCTTTATCTTTCAGGGCCATGCGGATACCATCACGGAAGATCTTGTGATCGTCGGCGATCGCCACTCGTATTTGCTGGGCAGTCATCGGAGTATTGGTTTAGTTTTAGTTTTTTACTGCTTCCCTGTACAGGTGGGGCAGGGCTGGGTATTGATCTTGCGTAAAAGTACGCAATTTTGCATCACACCCAAATTTCCGGTAGTGGATGAGTGTAGAATTTCATGCTTGACAGGAAAGACATGGGTTTTATATATTTGCCTTGTGTAAACTATGTTTACATGACTACACGTCGCTAACTCATACGGGGTTAGTTGTACCGCCGATATACTGGCGGTTTTTTTTGCCCTTTAGAGAAGAACCGAGATATTTTTACTAAGTCGGGTTCTCATTAAACTTTTTTGGGTTTCCCCACCTTTAAACTTAAAAACTTCTTGATTTTCAATTATTTCCATATTATAAGGAGATCATTATGGTCTTACCGCAAAGAATAATTAAATGAAAACTGGTAGATCGGCTGGGAGCGATCGATCCCAGGCCTCTTTACGTATTTATAGCAGATTGCTTTAATGTTGACAAGGTTATTGATCTCCACTCCCCAGCCCAGCGACCAGCCATGGTAGAAACCATTTGTGGGTGGGTCAGGAAATATGTCTTTCAATTGTTTTTTTCCCGATTTGCAGATTATATACCTCCCGGCAAACCAGAATACGCCCACGTTTTTGGCATTGCCTCGTTCCCATGCACCGGTCTGAAAATATAAACCTCCTGCGCCTACTCCGTTTAAAAAATTGATCGGTTTTCCTGTCGAAGGATCACTTACAGGTCCATTTTTATACCCTGTCAGGATCCTGATGGCCTGATGATAAAGAAAGCCTGTTCGGGTAAATTTTATTTCTTTTGATCTGAAAAAAATAATACCATCCGAGGAGATATTCACCAACCCGCTCAATGGGTTGATAAAGCTGTTTATTAACTGCTCATTCGATCGCTGGCTTCCGGAATTGAGCTGGTTTTGAAAACTGTTCGACGATACTCCACTATAAATAGATAAAGGAACTGCAAATTTGCCCGGTTCACCGATAAACAATCGAATAAATCTTGCTGAAGCATTTACCTGACCATTGTTGATAATATCAATGAACCCGCTGGTCAGGATCTCCGGTTTATAAAAGTTTTTTGTGGTTGAATTTGAAATACCAGGTGAAACTCTGGGCTTGTTATTTGAGATTTTAAAAAGAGTATCTTTTATCTGTGAAAAAAGGAGGCAAGGCCAAAACCAGCAAAGTATCGGCAAAAAAAATTTCATATAACCTCCTGTTATCAAGAATTGTAAAATGGCCTCCCCGGGAGATCAATGAAACTTATCTAGTCAATAGTTCCTAAGAAAAAAAAACCAGCAAAAAGTACATTATTAGAATCCCAACAATAAATAGAAGCAACTGTCTTATTTTTTTGGTTTCCCGGGCTTTGTAATAATAAATGATGAGCAAACCGGTCGAAACCGCTACCAATACATAAGAGGTATTCACGAGATTTTGCCTGGTTGCTACGGGCAAATTGATGCTTTTTTTCAAAAACACATCCGAAAGCAAAAACAGCACTGCAACAGCACCCAGGAACTGGCTTATGTATCTAATGATTTTCATATTTGTGATTTAAGTTTCAAAAATCCTCATTGTAAAGTTGTAAAAGATATCATACCCATTGTTGAATGCAAGTATGATATCTTTTTAAATAACTACTTCATAGCTGGCTTTTACAGCAAAGTCTTACTAACGCCCGATACATTCATTATAATTTGCAATGCAGGTCTGGACATCATTCCATTCATCATTACCCGCCTGTATAAGACATATTAACCCGGCGCCAGCACCCAGCCATGGGCTTAGCAATCCGGACGCACCTATCCCCAGTGTGGCACATTGCCTTACCGCAGAATGATAATTTCTTTTGGCTTCACCAAAACAGGTTCTTGCTGCACTTTCACAGGGTCCGCCTTCAGCCAGATCGGGGCCTCCGGGGAATCCGGACGCGGCATTCACTTCGGAAGAATTACTCGAGATCGTATCGGACAAATAACAATTGAACGCCTCCGTTACCTAGTTAGCGAGATCCTTCCCGGTCATGGTTCTACCTGGATCGATTGATATAATTAAGGAATAATACTGCATATCGAGAGTTTTTCCCAGGTTCTTGCAAGTCTGGCTAAATTGCTCACTATACGATCCGCAGTTGCTAAATGCAGCCATTCCGGCATTTCCC
>CAYSIU010000113.1:0-7638 GCA_964431095.1 uncultured Chitinophaga sp.
AATACCGGGTGAAAAAGATAAGAGATAACAATAGCGGTCCACCGGATGCCGCTGGGTTGGGAAGAAAAATTTACCTCCCTGGATTCTTTTAATCCTTCTTTCTCGTCGACCACCAACCTGCTATTCATATTACCGCTATGAGAACTGCAAAATAATGGAATCTTCGTAAGGAGCCACTTTTGTATCTTTATATGAATTCCGGCTACCCGGCTTCGTGGCAAGATGACCAGGAATGGGATATTGGAATTGCCTGTCTACCTGCGGTGGGTAAACCGGTAAGCAGGTATCAGGATAACCAATTCACCGGGCTATGAAGAAAACACTGTGGATCGCTTCTCTTTTTTTCAGTTCCCTCACGGCTTTTTCCCAATCATCTGACAAAGTAAAACTGCAGGCCATGTATGATGCCATCAAGGAAGCTGGCATCCTGCATGCGGACTTTGTCATGGCCCAGTGTATCCAGGAAACCGGTTGGCTGAGCTGCCGGAAATGCTGTCTGCGTTATCACAACCTGTTTGGCTTTTATGTAAAAAAGAATAAATGTAAAAAGTTCGATTCTGACCAGGAATGTATCGACTATTACAAAAAATGGCAGGACAAACGCTATCCCAAATGGCGTAAAAAGCACCCCAGGGAGGAGTATTATCATTTCCTGAAAACTACCGGGTATGCTACGGGCGACAAGTACACGAAAGAATTAAAACCCAAAGTGGAGTGGGTGAGGAAACATCTTAGTTTATAGTTCTTAGTCCGGAGACAGGACTCCCCAATCAAATTGTAAATAATTTTTTGAATGGCTCCCGGCTATTTCCTGAGTCCTTTGATTTTGTCAATATGAAAGGGCGTATGTGCCGCAAATATATTATTGATGAACAGCAACTCGTTGATGCCTTCGGCTTTCAGCATTGCAATAAAATCGCCGGTATAATAGCGTTGATCCACCACGATCACTTTTTCATAATTGTTGATCAGGAAAGGAGCAAACGCATTGCCGTATGACTCCTTCACCATGGCGATCTTTCTCCCGTTCTTATGCTGTGTTTCTATTTTCACGATCGGGAGATCACCCTGCAGGAAAACCGAGTAACTGTTGGGGCCGCTGGCTCCCTCGCCATACATTTTTGATTTGGCCCAATAACCGATCGACGAGCTGCCAATATAGAAATTCAGTGAATCCAGGAACAGGTAGTACCGCACGGAGTCGGGATTGCTCTGCAGGCCGGGGTCACGGGTCAGCCGGTACAGGGAACCCAGGAAAGCGGGTTTTACTTTGGAAGCAACCGTATCGAGGGAAACCGGGGTCAGGCCCGCTGTTGCACAGAATGCCCGGTATGCATAATAGGCGCCGAGACTCGTCCAGTGATGATCGGTGTGGAAGTAGATATATTCTTCGCGGTGTTTCCGGATCTCATCAATGGCCCATACTTTTTTAATGGTGGAGTCCTCATTGTTATAAATATTTTCAATGGCCGTCCGGTTGGGTTTTTGCAATTTGGCATACTTCTCCGTGATCTCGAATTCCAGGGCAACCGGGATGATCAGGTTATACACCCGGATGCGGGGATACAACAGACGACTGTAGGAATTGATGACATCGGCATAGGCTTTTCCCAATCCAGGGCCACCACCGAACATCTCAAATGCGCGGTTTTTGAATACAAACACCCTTTTCTTTATTTCCCCTATTGCGCCATCGTCGGGCAACGGGCCACTCCGCACCTCTTTGCTGGTATCCTTTTTTTCATTGGCTTCTGCATCGTTGGCCTCGTTGTACATTTTTATCTCGCTGGATTCGAACCCGAATTTGCGACGGACCTTATTGGAAAAATCGATCCATTGATCCCGCAGTGGAAAATTATCGGCGTAGTATAATTCGATTTGTTTAAAATATTTTCCATTCCACAATGCGCTGTCATAGAATTGGGGGAATCTGGCCAGTTTGCGGTTTTCCATCACGGAGATCGTATCTTTTTTCATGGCCAGGGAAGCAATGGCTCCCAGCAACAGCAGCCCGCAAAAAATGATCACATTGACAAGATGTATTTTCTTATTTGCTGGTTCATTCATATTCGTTACTTCAAAGTTTTACGCCCGGTCAGAACCGGAAATAAATAAAAGGGTTATAACTTTTACCCACCAACTGGGCCACACACAGGAAAAGCAGGAACACGTTAAAGCCAATCGTTACCGCGTTAAAAGCGGTAATACGACTTGCTTTTTTATCAATATAGTCTTTTATTTTATGATATACGGGCATACAAAGAATAATGGCCAGTATCAGCCAGAACAAATGGGTGGTGATCGTGTTCAGTACCTCCATATTTCCGTTGGGTCCGCTGCTGAATGAAAATAATTTTTTTACATAGGCAGCCAGTATATTGGTGTCGGTAAAAAAGAAGATCACCCACCCGGGGATGATGATCAGTAAAGCATAAAAATGGGAAAAGAAAGCGGGTATTTTTTCAAGGATATTCAATAGAAATGCTTTCTCCAGTGCAATGAAAATAAAAAAGTAGAGGCCCCAGAAAATGAAATTCCAGCTCGGACCATGCCACATCCCTGTCAGGAACCAGACGATGAACAGGTTCAGGTACACCCTTTTTTGATTGCCGCCAAGGGGGATATAGACATAGTCCCGGAAAACACTACTCAGCGATATATGCCATCGTCGCCAGAACTCGCTGATGGATTTAGCGATGTACGGGTAATTGAAATTCTCCCGGAAATGGAAACCAAACATTCTCCCCAGGCCAATGGCCATGTCGGAATAACCTGAAAAATCAAAATAGATCTGTATCGCAAACATGATCAACCCCACCCAGGCTTCCAGGCTGGACAGGGATAAAAGTTGTGACACAGTGAGAGGATCGCCCCGGTCGCCCATATATTTTTTTACTATTTCGGCCGCCACATTGGCGATGATCACCTTTTTAAACAACCCGATACAAAAACGGGAAAGCCCCAAACTAAAATCACTTAATGTTTCTTTGCGGCCATTGATTTCTTTTTCTACATGCGCATAACGGATGATGGGCCCGGCTACCAATGAAGAATAAATCGAAACATACATTAAAAATTTGGGATAATTGCGCTGGGCGTTAATCGTTCCCCTGTAGGTATCCACTACATAGGTAATGGTATGAAATGTATAAAAAGAAATGCCAATCGGTAACGCGTAACCCGGGGCCTTGAATGATGTGCCGAAAATAGAATTGACCTGGTCGACCAGGAATACGTCATATTTAAATGTCGCCAGCAGGCTCAGGTTAAAAATGACCGTGATGGCCACCCCCAGCTTCGCCCACCGGGTGCCCCGGTGTTTTTGTATAAAAAGCGCATTGGCGTAATCGACCGTGGATGACAGGATCAGCAGGGAGATCCAGATCGGCTCACCCCATCCATAGAAAATCAGGGAGAAAATGATCAAAACCCAGTTTCTCCACATCGGGTTCTTGCTGCTGTAATAAAAAATCAGATTGACCGGCAAAAAAACAAAAAGAAAAAGCAGGCTTGCGAATACCATAGGTTCAGGGTTGGGGAATGTTCAGCTGTGAAAAATACAATTTTGCCTCAATCTTTTATAGTCTATACCGGCAAAATTTTGTAAATAACGGCGGGGCTTCCTACTTTATAATTCTTTGCGGAGCCTCGCCACGGGTATGTTCAGTTGTTCCCGGTATTTGGCCACCGTACGTCGGGCGATGTTGTAGCCCTTTTCCTGTAATAGCTCCGTCAACCGTTCATCGCTCAGGGGCCTTTTTTTGTCTTCTCCTGCTATCAGGTCGCTCAGGATCTTCTTGACCTCCCGCGTGGAAACTTCTTCCCCGCTATCGGTGCTCAGAGATTCGCTGAAGAAAAATTTAAGCCGGTAAGTGCCGAATTCTGTTTGTACGAATTTGCTATTGGCTACCCGGCTGACCGTGGAAATGTCCAACCCGGTCTTCTCTGCTATATCCTTTAATATCATCGGTTTCAGCTCGGTTTCATCCCCGGTCAGGAAGAAATGGTACTGGTGCTCCATGATGGCGTTCATGGTACTGAGGAGGGTATGCTGTCTTTGTTTAATGGCGTCGATAAACCATTTGGCGGCGTCGATCTTTTGTTTGATGAAAAGCACGGCTTCCTTCTGGCGTTTGTCTTTTTTTGAACCCCGGTCATATTCTTTCAGCATGTCGCGGTATCCTTCGCTGATCCGTAATTCAGGAGCATTGCGGCTGTTGAGGGTAAGCTCCAGCTTGCCGCTATTGTTGATAATGAAAAAATCAGGCACCACATAACTTTCTGCTTTATTGATCTCTCCCACATTACCGCCTGGTTTAGGGCTGAGCCGGATGATCTGCTGCATCACTTCTTTCAACTGGTCGTCACCGATATCCAGCCCCCGTTGTATTTTTTCATAATGTTTTTTGGTAAACTCGTCAAAATATTTGGTGATGGCTTTAATGGCCAGTTCCACGGGTTTCTGCGGTCCACCTGCCTGCTCGCCCCGGTGCGAGACGGGTCGTTCTGGCTGTTCCGGTTGGCGGGTTTCATCCCGGAGGCGGTTAAGCTGTATCAGCAAACACTCTCTCAGGTCTCTCGCAGCCACTCCGGGTGGGTCAAACTGCTGAATACGTTTTATCAGGGATTCCACTTCTTCTTCCGTGGTAATGATATTCTGGCGAAAAGCAAGATCATCCACGATGGCGGACGTCTCTCTTCTTAAATAGCCATCTTCGTCGATACTGCCCACGATCTGTTCGGCAATAGTTTGCTCTTTTTCTCCCAGCTTGAGCAGCCCCAGCTGGTTCATCATTGTTTCATAGAAACTGGTTTCCGCTTTGAAAGGTAACTGGCGGCCTTCATCCTCTTCCGGGTAATTATCATCCCGCAGTTTATAATCGGCTATTTCGTCATCTCCATCCCTTACGTATTCACTTATATCTATATTATCATAATCGGTTTCGCTGCCATCTCTTTCCTCGTATTCCTCTTCACCATTCTCACTAAATTCATCCTTGAGCTCGTCGGCGCCTTCTTCCTGGTTTACTTCATCCAGTTCCAGTGCGGGATTTTCTTCCAGTTCCTCTTTGATGCGGGTTTCCAGGTTAGCTGTAGGCACCTGCAGCAGCTTCATCAGCTGGATTTGCTGGGGCGATAGTTTCTGCAGTAATTTCTGCTGTAAGCTCTGGCTAAGGGCCATGGTCTACTCAGATTTAGGGGCGGAATACTTTTCGAATGCCCCCGGGGGCAAAAAAATCCGCCATTGCACAAAAATAATGCCGTAAATTTAGACACAAATAAAATAAAGATGGCGGAACGTTTAACCCGGTTTCTTGTTGTGTTCATGTTAATATTTCAGACCGGGGTATTGGGGCAGGGAAAAAAGGGTGCAACAGCAGGAAATGCAACCCTTTCTGAGCGGCTTATGAGAAATCAATATGCTGAATTGTATTGCCCGGGAGTTTGTTTTGATGAAAACTTTTCCCAGTCGGAATTCTTTATTCACAGAATGAAATTCAAGACAAACTTTGCGGTTGATCCGGTGATGAAAACCTATCCGGGAAAGGTAAATCCGGCAGTTCTTCCGGCATCATTTTACACGAAGCAGCTTGGGTTTTTTTGTCAGAAGGAATTATGGTTGTACAAAACCACTTCCATTCCTTTCCGGTTCCGGCTTGGATCTTTGGAATATGTAAACTGGCTGGAACAAAAACCGAATGCAATAAAACCAAATTAAAAGCTACCGGAGTACCGACTGGTTATTCAGCACTTTTCTGATCACCTTCAGCATCTTGTTTCCCTTGTCGTTGATTTGCTCTTCGGACCACAGCAGACTGATGGAGGTAGAAATGCAGCGGCTCATGATCGCATCGCTCAAAGGAAAATCTTTATTGGCATTCTTCATGATTCCCTTTTTTTGAATTTCACTAAGGGCATTCAACGTTATTCCATTTTTCAGGTGATCCCATTTCCGGATGTAGTGCCAGTTATTATCGTACCAGTAAAAATTGCCGGCCAATATTCCTGCTGTCTTCATTTCATCGACCACAGATCTTGCCATCCCTGCCGTAGGCAGGAACCAGCTCAGGAAAGTACAACTGTCACCGGCCGGGTCCGCAATGCTCCTGAACGTGAGCCCGGGTACCCGCAACAGGATATTTTTTAATTGGGCATGATTTTTTTTCTGAATAGTAAGAAACTCCGGTAGCCTTTTTAGCTGTGCCAAACCAACCGCAGCGTGTAATTCGGAGATCCGGAAATTATAGCCCATAAAAGGGTGCCAATCGGTGGCACGGTCAACTCCTTTGTGATCATGTCCATGATCGCTGTAACTCTCCGATTTTGTAAAAATATCTTCCCGGTTGGTCAGCACGGCTCCGCCTTCTCCACAGGTTGTAGTCTTTACAAAATCAAAACTTAAGACACCCGCATCGCCAATCGTACCGGCATACTTTCCTTTATAGGTTGCGCCAATGCTTTGGCAGGCGTCTTCCAATAAAATCAGGCTATGTTCTTTACAAATCCCGGTTATGGCATCCAGGTTGGCCATGCTGCCACACATATGCACGGGCATAATGGCTTTGGTGCGGGGAGTAATGGCTTTTCTTACTGCCCCGGGGTTCAGCGTTAAGGAATCGTCCACATCCACAAATACCGGAATTGCTCCGGCATGGATGATTGCTTCAAATGAAGCGACGAAAGTAAAAACCGGCAGGATCACTTCATCGCCATAACCAATACCCAGGGCACTCATTGCCGTGGTCAGTGCAGTGGTGCCGCTGGCAGTTAATTGTGCATATTTACAGCCGAAAGTTTTACAGATCTCTTCTTCCAGCTCCTTGCTTTTCCATCTTCCTTTGCGGGAGCCCTCAAAACCATAACGCATCAGTATGCCGGTCTCCAGCACTTCATTGACTTCTTTTCTTTCCTTGTCGCTCCAGAGTTCATAACCCGGCATAGAAAAAGGTTGAGATTACGGCAGGATCCTGATGTTTGAAGAGTCATTATAAAGATAGCGAAGCTCGTCGAAAAACCGGCTGGTCAGACAAGAGAGCAGTTGCAACGAGATCCGGAATTCAAGAATACTTTTTCATTCGTTGTTTCTCTTTTAGGGATGAGGAGAATAAAAACTCCACTTCCCACCCGGTTGTACCAGGATAGCAATCTCGCTCAGGTCACTTTCATTATTATTTCTTCCAACAGCTGTGATGACATACCGGTAGGAAAAATGCGCGGATGAAAGGGTTTCCTTAAACTGGAATCCCCCCGGCGTAGGTACAACGCGGGAAAGGTATTTCGGGGTATTGCCAAATGTTTCGCTATGCGAATCTGCCGCATATTGGTACACGACATAGTATTTGATCGTTACATTGTTTCGCGGGTCCGGCTTTACATTCAGTTGGATGACCGAATCATCCACGATCGTTCTTTCTACGATCGGGGGCCAGGGTTTTTCATTATCGATCCAGCGCATAGGAGGAAGGAGTGCAGGGTATTTATAATAATCATTTTGCAGGCTGTCGTTCCAGCCAAAAGGATTTTTCTCAAATGTTTTACTGCTGTAATAAATACTTCCTTGTACATTGGGATAGTTCCGCAATTATTTTATCTTGTCCAGTATCGGTGTGGGGTCACTCTATCCTTTTTTCTTTCCTC
>CAYSIU010000114.1:0-606 GCA_964431095.1 uncultured Chitinophaga sp.
TTAATAATGACGAGGCCCTGAAACAGTTCAAGCCGCTGGTTGCTCAATATCCCAATACCTCGGAAGCCGAAGATGCGCTGGACAATATTAAAACAATCTATATCGCGGAAAGCAAGCCTGCTGAATATGCCGATTTTATGCGGCAGGCCGGTCGTCCGCTTAATGTCAATACAGAGGACTCACTGACTTACACGTCGGCAGAGAACCTCTACGATGATCAAAAGATCAATGAGGCCCTCGCGGGTTTTAATAGTTACCTGCAGCGTTTCCCGAATGGAGCTTATGCACTCGATGCCAACTTCAACAGGGCCGAGATTTATAATTCAAAGAAAGACTGGAATAATGCGTTGGTGGGATATGATGCCGTAGCGGAGAATGCACCGAATAAATATGCGGAAAGGGCTGTATTGACGGCTGCCCGGATCAATTTCTTTGAATTGAAAGATTATCCAAAGCCGGAGACCTATTATGCCCAATTGAAAAACATCACATCCGGCCAGGAAAATAAACTGGAAGCTATACGGGACCAGTTGCGTTTTCCATACCAGCAGCAAAATCACTCGATCGGCAGTGAATACGGATACGGCATACATTGCGCCAAACGGA
>CAYSIU010000114.1:616-7590 GCA_964431095.1 uncultured Chitinophaga sp.
AAACTTTTTTGCCCAATTAAAAAAGATAAAATCCGCCCCGGAAAATAAACTGGAGGCTATGCGGGGGCGTTTGCGTTGTCAATACCAGCAGCAAAAATGGACGGACGCTGTGGAGAACGCCAAAGAGCTTACTGCGGCCAAAGGCAGCAGCAACGATGATAAATCGCTGGCCAATATGGCAATCGGGAAATCGTACGAAGTGGGCGGCCAGTATGATCTTGCTTTGGCGAATTTCAAATCGGTGGTGCAGTTCAACAAAGCGGCATTGGCGGCAGAGGCCCGTTACGAGATCGCCAATTGCTGGTTCTTATTGAACAAATTGGGGGATGCAGAAAAAGCCGCTTTTGAAACCATCAAACAATCGGGTTCCTATGATTACTGGATCACCAAAGCGTATATCCTGCTGGGTGATATTTATTTTAAACAAAAAGATTATTTCAATGCAAAAGCCACTTTCCAGAGCGTGGTAGACAATACACTTGATGCAGAATTGAAAGCGGAAGCTCAGGAAAAACTGAACAGGGTGACGGAGGAAGAGGGCCGGTCAAGCAAGGTCAATAATTAATGAAGCGGACATGATAAGGCAAGTACTATATAGAATATTTTTTATGGCATCGGGAATCTTTTCCTTTGTTATCTCTTATTCACAAAAAGATACAACGGGTAAAGGAGGCATTGATATCATCTCGAGTTTCAAGCCGGTACTCCGTCAGGCGGCGAAGATCAATTTCAACGCCACACCTCCTCCCGCAGACACTTCGAAAGCAAAACTCAATTACGATATACCAAACCAGAATTTACAATTTGCTTACCAGCCCGGTTCCTTGAAGCCCCTGGCGCTGAATATCGATACCGGGGGAAGATTCGATAACAGCAGTTACGTGAAAGCGGGTTTTGGAAGCCTGCGCTCGCCATATATCCAGGCAGGTATTACATTTGGGGATGGTAAAACAGCGGGGCTGAATATTTATGCCAAACACGTGGCTTCGGAAGGAAAAAAAGAATTCCAGAAGTTCAGCAATACGGATATGCGTCTCGCAGGTTATTTCAAGAACAATAACATGGAATGGAACGCCAGCGTCGGGATGAAACAGGACCGGACGTACAAATATGGGTTTCTTCCGGAAACACTTTCCTTTCCCAACGATTCGCTGAAACAGAATTTCCAAACCATTGGAGGTCGCCTGGGAATGCACAATATCAACAAAACCCCCTTCGGGCTGACCTACTCACCGGAACTGAAGATCGATGTGTTCAGCGATAATCATGATAACTCTGAGAGCAATACCGTGGTCAATCTTCCTCTGCAAAAGACCTTCGGAAAGGAAGGGAAAGAATTTGCGGTGAACCTTGGAGTGACATTTGACCTGACCCGGCTTTCCCCCAAAGCAAAATCGGCGGTTAACAATACCATGTATTATATCTCGCCTTCTGTACTATACAAGACCGGCAAGATCAATGTACAGGCGGGAATCCGGCCTTCCTGGGACAACCGGACCTTTAAAATGTTCCCCAATATACTGGCGGTTATTAGCACCGAAGACAAACGCTTCAATTTCCAGGCAGGATGGACGGGCTACATCAGAAAGACAACTTATCAATACCTCGCTTCCCAGAACCCCTGGCTGCGTTTACCTGCTGATTTTAAAAATACATGGATCGAAGAACGCTTTGCGGGTTTTAAAGGTTCTGTGGGAGATCATTTCAGCTATGCAGCCAAAGTAGGATACGATAAATGGACCAACCAGCCTTTATTCATCAATGATACTTCTACGGTGGGGGATGGCGGCAAATCATTCCGGGTAGTGAATGAACCCCAGGTCAAAGTGCTGAACTTTGGCGGCGAAGTGGGGTTCACTATCCAGGAAAAACTTTCACTGATCAGCGGTTTGACCTTTAATCAATACACCGGGCTAAAGGCCAATGCCGAGGCCTGGGGTTTGTTACCACTCGAGTTTACAACCGCTTTGCGGTTACAGATCATTAAGGATCTGTGGTTAAAGGGTGACCTGTTTGCCTGGAGCGGCCCGCAGTATATGAAAAAAGATGGCAGCCCGGGAAAACTAGCGGGTGCGACAGACCTCAATGCAGGATTGGAATTCAGGATCACGAAATACCTGAACCTCTGGGCACAATTCAATAATATTTTCAACAAAGAATACCAGCGTTGGAATCAGTACCCTGTGTATGGATTCAACTTTGTGGCCGGAGTCGTATTTTCGTTCGATCAAAAGAACCGGTAATGTACGAGGAACTGTACCGATACCTCCTGCAGCATAAACAATTACCAGTGCCGGGTATCGGCACTTTTTTATTGGAAAGAAAGCCCGCCAGCATCGACTTTCCCAATAAGCAAATGAAACCACCCATGTATCGGTTTGTGATGAAGACCACCGAACTCATCCCTTCCCGAAAGTTGTTTGCCTGGCTGGGTGCAGCATTCAATACCGGTGAAGAAGATGCCATTACCCGGTTCAATGATTTTGTACTGGATATGAAGAAGCAGGTTGCAGCCGGTGATATAATCCACTGGAATGGGGTGGGAACAATACAGAAAGGTGTTGCGGATGAAATTACATTCAGCCCGCTTGCAGAAATGCTGATACCGGAGCAACCCGTGCCTGCCGCAAAAGTGCTCCGGCAAAAAGCTGAACATACTGTAAGAGTAGGAGAGGAAGAAAAGACCTCGGCAGAGATGACGGAAATGCTCAGTCAGCCGAAAGAAAAAAGATCCCTTTGGTGGGCATGGGCGCTGGCGATCGGATTATCAGCAGTTATATTTATTAGCTGGTATTTTTCTGAACATGGTTTGGAAGTATCCTCCACGGCCAATGGAAAAAAAGCTGTGTTGGAGGAAGCCACTACAACTTACCGCCCGCTTCCTTAAGTTTTTCCTCTATTTTACCATTTTGGTTTATTTTGCCTCTTTCAGTTCCCGGTAACATGAATATAATGTCCTCCAGGATCCACTATAGTAACTGTCCTGTTTGCGACTCAACGGATATTAGAAATGTTTTAACAGCAAAGGATCATACCGTGAGTGGGGAAACGTTCGTGATCGCTGAATGCAGCAACTGCCTGCTGCGTTTTACCCAGGATGTGCCCGATGCGACTGCCATTGTTCCTTATTACAGGTCGGATGAATATATTTCACATTCCAATACTTCGAGGTGCCTGGTTAACCGTCTTTACCAGTACGTCCGCGAAGGCACTTTAAAAAAACCGCTAAGGCTGATTAGTCAACTCACGGCGCTACGAACACGCACTTTGCTGGATATTGGCAGCGGTACAGGGGCCTTCGTGAACGAAATGACAATGCATGGCTGGAAAACAGTGGGTGTAGAACCCGATGCGGGCGCCCGCTCACTGGCAAAGGAGTTATACAATCTTGAATTGTTTGACATGCATTATTTGGATGAGCTAAAAGAGAATAACTGTGATGCCATCACCCTCTGGCATGTATTGGAGCATATACACGACCTGCATGGAACGGTCGGGCGATTAAAAGTTTTATTAAAAGACAAGGGCCGGTTGTTCATCGCGGTTCCCAATTATACGGCGAAAGACGCATCTATTTACAAGGAATATTGGGCGGCTTATGACGTGCCACGCCATCTTTATCATTTTTCTCCGGGATCCATGATGCAATTGATAGGGAAACACGGGCTGCGATTGCTGCAGTGCAAACCCATGTTATACGACAGTTATTATATTTCGATGCTCAGCAGTAAATATAAACATGGAAAAACGAACCTGTTTGCGTCCGTTTTCAATGGTTTTCGTTCCAACCTGCGGGCGATGGGAAACGTGAAGAAATGCAGTTCGATCATCTATATTATCGGGAAGTAAATCAGTCTCACCGCCAGGATCAGCCTGGCCAATCTATTGCCCAAACTGCACCTCATACAATTCCGGCCACCATTTGCCGGTAATGTAGATCTTTTTAGTTTTTTGGTCGTAGGCAATCCCATTGGGCACATCGGCATTCGGGTAAATGGCCCTGATGCGGTCCCACATTGTGGTCAGGTCGGCTTTCGCAACGATCGAGCCGTTCCCGGGGTCCATTTTAAAAATATAAGCCTCCGTGTACGTGTTAGCGTACACGTAGCCATCAATGTATTCCAGTTCATTCAGGTTATAGGAAAGGCTCCCGCTTTCTGTCACATCCTGTGCTTTCAGCAATTTGAAAGTGGCCGGGTCGTAGTAATACAGGGTGCTGGACCCGTCGCTCGCGATCAGTTGTTTTCCATCCGTGGTCAATCCCCAGCCATCCCGGTCATTTTTATATTCTTTTATTTTTTTGAAATCCTTTAGTGTGTAAACCAAAACAGCCTTATTCTTCCAGGTCAGCTGGTAAACGGTATCGTTCAGAATGGTCACACCTTCCCCGAAATATTTAGGGTCCAGGTCGATCTTTTGCAAGGGCTTCCCCGTTGCTAAATCCACTTTGATCAGTTTGGACCTCCCTTCCAGGCCGGTACCTTCGTATAGTTGTCCATTGTAGATGAGCAGACCCTGGGTATAAGAAGAAGTGTCATGGGGGTAGGTGGCTACAATGGAATAGGTCATGATCTTAGTCTCATTGAGATGGGGTTTGCCATCGCCGTTATTGTCTTTGTTCTTGCAGGCGGCCAAGGCAATAAAAGTGGTGGCAACCAATAGTTTTTTCATTGAAAGGGTTGATTTTCTACAAAAATAAGCGGCACTGCTGTTTATGCCTGTTAAAGCTTTTCAAACGAATTGTTTGTATCGGAAAAATACGATACAAAATCTTCTTGCACAATTAATTAAATATATTATATTTGAATCCAGAAAGCCCGTCCTCTTACCTTATCCCCCCCAAAATCGTATCCCTGGAACGCCTTTTTTGAATCTCCCTTTATCCTTCATTTCCAATCTCGCATGAACGACTCATGGTTGTAATATTACCGCCATGC
The DNA here is from genome assembly GCA_964431095.1 of uncultured Chitinophaga sp. GTDB lineage: Bacteria > Bacteroidota > Bacteroidia > Chitinophagales > Chitinophagaceae > JJ008. Next base: position 5,554 of record CAYSIU010000114.1, read on the forward strand.
CGTAACTAAAACAATTTGGTAACTATGAAGGCGGGCTTACTTGTATTTTCATTTGCATTGATCCAATCAATTCAATTAGCTGCACAAAAAAATTGTTCCACATTTACTTACTGGCAACAAGAACTTAAAAAGGACCCCTCTCTTGCTGAAAAGCTCAACCAGGCAGAATGGTTCACCCGGCAGCAATTATCAGGAAATCAGTCGACGGAAGGAATTCGCAGGGTGGGTGGAACACAAGGGAATAACATTATCCGGATCCCGGTAGTGGTGCATATCCTCTATCATTACCCTTCCGAGAAAATCAGCGACCGGGAAGTGATGACTCAAATGGAAGCCTTGAACAAATGTTTTCGCCGCAGGAGCGCTGATACGGTGAACACGCCCTCTTATTTCAAGCCGCTGGCGGCGGATTGCGAAATAGAATTTGAATTGGCCACATCGGATCCCCAAAGAAGATCCACCACGGGTATTATTCGCAAGTACACGCCCATCAAGGAATGGTTAGCTGATGATAAAATGAAATTCTCAAACGAAATGGGAGATGATGCATGGGACCCCAAAAGCTACCTGAACATCTGGGTCTGTAACCTTCACGGTGTGGCCGGGTATTCCAGCGTGATCGGCGGAGCCGATAATAAAGACGGTGTGGTAATTGGATGTCCTGTTTTCGGCACGATCAATACCATGCATGGGTTCGAGATGGGTAAAACAGCCGTACATGAAGTAGGGCACTGGCTGAACCTGAAGCATCTCTGGGGCGATGAATACTGTGGTGATGATGGGGTAGCGGATACTCCCAAACAGGCGGGTTACAATATTGACTGCCCTGGTGTGATTACCATCACCTGCGGGAATGGACCTTATGGGGATATGTATATGAATTATATGGATTTTACCAATGATGCCTGTATGAATTTGTTCACCCATGGGCAAAAGAGCAGGATGAGGGCCTTATTTGCTCCCGGTGGGCTGCGTTATTCAATACTTTTTTCCACCGGGCTGAGTGCACCCCTGATCAATGAGATACCGTTGCCGGAAGAAAGCCCCAGATGGCTGCAGCCGCAGTTATATCCCAACCCGGCGAACAAGCAACTCACGCTTGACCTGGCTTATGATATGAGATGGGTGGGGAAAACTATCAGGGTGATCAATTTGCAGGGTCAAACCCTTAAGAGTCTGGTAATTACATCCAAAACCCAAAGGATCGAGATTGGCGATTTACAACCCGGCATGTATTTTCTTGCAGCTAAAAAAGATGACGGGGAGTCTATGAAGCTGAAGTTTATTAAACTCTGAGTCGCAACCAAGTTATTCTAACGGCAGGCGGAGTCGTTTCGATCAATTCGGAACGGCTCTTTTTTTCCAGGAATTATGATTTCTTCGATTATTTCCTAAAGTAAAAGAAGCTATCAACTTTTTCAGCATTTTTAATAATATAGACTTTTATCAATCCTTTATCAAAGTTTTCCATATCATACAATTTCCCATTATTACTGTACTGATCCCAAGATGTAATATCTTTCATACTTCCATCAATAGCATTTACAGATATGTCGGCACCAGCGTCTCCATTCAGGTATTTGAAACCAGCGACACTTATCGAATTTGGAACAATAGAACTCAATGTAAAATAAACTCCACGATTATACTTTGCATATTCCGATTTTAAACTATCACCGCCATAACAATTGCTTACTTGAACATACTTAGGTTTATTGTCAGAATAATTGATCCTCAAACAAATATTTGAAAATTGAAGATTAACAAAATTTGTATCGCCATTTGGATTCAATGAAACATCTTGATAAAAGCGTTTTTCAAATAAGGTTTGATTGGTAGCTTTATTTTTACACTCAGTAAAAAAAAATATAACAGTCGCAAGTATAATATATATTGTCATTTTGTCCAGTATGTTTTAGGTGTAATAGCTCTGTTAAATACTCCACCACCACGTGCCTAGTTTTTACAGATGTATCGCCTCCCCATACGCCACTTCGATCGCATCTTTCACGCTTTCGCTGATCGTGGGATGGGGGT
>CAYSIU010000115.1:0-7567 GCA_964431095.1 uncultured Chitinophaga sp.
AAAAAGGATATTTTAAAATTGATTTCCCTGAAAAAAAATACCAGCTCTTTGATCAGCCAGGGTATCCCTATACATTCGAATATCCTGTTTATGCCCATGTTATAAAAGACAGCACTTTTTTTGATGATAAAGCGGGCGACTGGTGGATCAATATCATTATCCCCCGCTTTAACGGGAAAATACATATCAGTTATAAACCCATTCATTCGGCCGGCAATTTTGATTCCTTGCGCAATGACGCGTACAAAATGGCCACTCAGCAACATATCAATATTTCCACGGGAATCAGCGATAGCCTGATGGTCACCCCCTACGGAGGCGGTGGCATCTATTACTCGCTGGGAGGGAATACCGCCACTGCCAACCAGTTCTTCCTGACGGATACTTCCCGGCATTTTTTGCGGGGTGCTCTTTATTTCGATGCCACTCCTAATGAAGATTCATTGGGGATCGTGAACGATTTCCTGAAAAAAGACCTGCTGCACCTGATCAATACGCTGAAGTGGAAGTCTTCCTGAACGGCAGGAAGTAAAAAACCCCGACGTTTGCCGCCGGGGTTGAGCAGACCACTGCATGCCCGCCCGTCCGCCCGTGCCGGTACGGACGGGGATGATCCGTTCGGACGGGCCCGCCCGAGTCATTCAGGCGGGCAGGTTTTTGCTGCTTTCTGTTATTCCAAGGGGAACCCTATTGGGTGCTTTTTTTCTCTTCTTTCCTGGAAGCGGGTTTGGTCTCTTCCACATCCTTGAGTGGGGCACGGCTAAAGAGCCTTGCGCTGAATTTCCTTTTTTTCAATTCCGGTTTTACCTCGCTGCTATCACCGGAAGGATTGGTAGTTACCGTTTCTGTTTGAAGGATATCAGGTTTTTCCGTCACCATTTTCTTTTCAGGGATTCCGGGTTTTAAAACAACATCCGTTTTATCCCTGGCGGTTGTTTCTTTGTGATGAACAACAGGGCTTGTCTTTTCCATAGTTGCCTTTTCGATGGCAGGATGGATCTCATTTGTTACTGCTACTGTAGCCTGTTCCTTCTTCTTTGTGTCGGTGTACAGGTTTTTAAATTCTTTGTTGTGGCTTGTTTTATTATAATCCACAAAGCCATAAACGCTGGCGCCGATCATTAACGTGGCGCCCACGTATAAGATTGATTTCATTGTCTAACGTTTTATATGTTTATAATAGTGAATCATGATGTGACCTGTTTTCAGGTGGCAAAGGATTTTAAGTAATTCCTGCTTTGCCGGTAGATGGTCCATTCGGCAAAGAGCATGTTCCCGATTACACTGATCCATAGCGAAAGCTCATAGTTTTCCAGGTGCCCCCAGCCCAACAGGAAAAAAACGATATGGTAAACCCTGAACGTGACCGCGGTCATGGCCATGGAATAGCTCCGGATCATCCATATTTTATGGGCAATCACATTCCTCTTGTGGATGGCGGTCAGGCCGTAGAGAGTAGTAATAAACCACCAGCTTGCCATGAACATGAACAGCACTCTTTCCCAGAAACTTCCTTTCGCAAAAAATGACATGTACAAGCCGGTGGGGGCGCCTAAAAACAAAACAACAAACACATAGATCTTTCCTGAAAAACGATGAATGGCTTTTGACTTTTTCAGGATATATCGGGAAAACTGGATAAGGGCGGTGGCGATGCAAAGGGAACCAGCAGTGATATGAATGTAAAAACAGGCATTGTACAAACCGTTTTTGAAAAGCAGGCTTCTTTCTTCAATAAAGCTGAAATTCTTGCTGAAAGAAAAATAAGGCAGGGTATTGTAGATCAGTAATAAACTCAACCCGGCTACGGGTACCCAGAAAAGCATCTGGAAAAAAACCTTCACCGATTTTTGAAGGGTGAGTATTCTGCTATTCTGCATACAGTGGTTTGTGATAATATGGGGATGCCCGCAATCAAAGCACTCCACAGGAAGTGGCTGTTAGAACTTTGTTAAAGGATAGGCTATCTTTGAATCATGATACAGATTGATGATATCCTGGTAAGCGATGAAGTAGTAGAAAATCAATTTGTCTGTGACCTCGAAAAGTGCAAGGGAGGATGTTGTGAACAGGGAGATGCCGGGGCACCGCTGGAACAAAATGAGCTCGCAATTATTACGGGTCTTTATGAAAAGATAAAACCCTATCTCACACAGGCTGCTGTTGCAGCCATCGAAACAAAGGGCAAATACCTTTACCATGAAGAATTCGGTTGGGTAACGCCTACGCTGGGAAGCGATAAAGAGATATGCGTCTATGGCGTGAAGGATGAAAAAGGGATCATTCAATGTGCGTTTGAACAGGCGTATAATGATGGAGTAACCAACTGGAAGAAACCGGTCAGTTGCCACCTCTTTCCCCTGCTTGCACATAAAACCCCCAATGGGAAATACGACAGGCTGAACTATGAGCCAAGGGAGAAACTTTGTAACCCGGCCTGCATACTGGGGAAGAAATTACAGATACCCGCCTATGTATTTATGAAGGAAGCCCTGATCAGGAAATTCGGAAAGGAATTCTATGAAGCGCTCGATCAGGTGGCAAAGCAATATCCGGATGTGCAGGAAGAACCAAAAGATAATAAATGAAACAAGCCGCCGCTGATTTTACTGCCAAAAGCACCATTAAAGCCGCCGACAAAGAACACCGGCGCAAGATCCATTTCAATATTGGTAAATATAATGCGGTAGTGCCGCAGGGAAAACAGCAATTCCCGGATCTTCACCTGGCTCGGGAAAAGGCAAAGAACACGAAATGGAAAGCGATCGCGACATTGGACAAACAATTGGAACGGTTTGAAGCAGCGATCTCCCGGCGTGGGGCAAAAGTGATCTGGGCAGAAGATGCGCAACAGGCGCTGGCAGCCATTGGCAAAATATGTGAAGAAAAGAATTGCCGAACCGTCGTAAAGAGCAAAAGCATGGTGACGGAAGAGATTCACCTGAACGATTTCCTGGAAAAGAAAGGAGTAACAAGTGTAGAGACAGATCTCGGTGAATATATTCAGCAACTGGATGGCGAGCCACCCTATCACATCGTTACTCCTGCCATGCATAAGAGCAAGGAAGATGTGGCAAAACTTTTTGCAGAGAAATTAGGTACTGATTCGAAGGCGACGCCGGAACAACTGACATTGATCGCAAGAAAAATACTGAGAAAGAGATACGTTGAGGCAGAAGTGGGGATCACCGGGGCTAATTTTATCATTGCCGATGTCGGGGGCATTGCGGTCACCGAGAATGAGGGCAATGCGAGGCTGAGCTGCGCTTTCCCGAAAACACATATTGTCATTGCCGGGATAGAAAAGGTCATTCCCTCCATCCACGATCTTGCTTTATTCCTGCCGTTACTGGCCACCTACGGTACGGGTCAGCGGGTGACCGTTTATAATACCATCATTACAGGTCCCCGCCAGGAAAATGAAACCGATGGACCCGGGGAGATGTACGTGATATTGCTCGATAACGGTCGTACTAATATTCTTGCTAATCCCAAACAAAGAGAAAGTCTCTATTGCATCCGTTGCGGCGCCTGTTTGAATGCCTGTCCTGTTTATAAAAATATCGGGGGGCACGCTTATGGCAGCGTTTACAGCGGGCCGATCGGCTCCGTAATTACTCCCCACCTGAAAGAAATGGGCGAATGGAAACATTTAAGTTATGCTTCATCGCTTTGCGGGAATTGCACAGAAGTATGTGCCGTGAAAATTAATCTCCATGAATTGTTATTGGAAAACCGTCACGAGGCAGTGGAAGAAGGTCACAGCCCCTTCGCCGAACGGATGGCGTGGAAAATGTGGAAACAGGGCATGCTTCGCAGGAGCTGGATGAACAGTGCAGGCAGCGGGATGAAGAACTGGGTCGTCAATTCACTGGTCAAAGGCTGGAAGGAACATCATGGCAGGATGGAATTTCCGAAACGATCGTTCAACCAGTTGTGGAAAGAAAAATGCGGCAGGCAATAAATATCTTTATGGGGTGATCCTCTATACAAATACCATCACGCCCCGCCTGAAATATATTCTTGAATTTTTTGACCGCGAGATGCCGAAAGGAGAGGATCGGTCCGCCCCCCTGAAGATCATTACTGAAAAAGAAACATTCCGGGCTTACAGCGGGCCCAAGATCAATTACAGCCCCGAGCGGATCGGTAATGAAGAATTTTGGATCCAACCCCACCCATTGCTTTTTGAAAAAAATATCTGTCAGCAAAACCCGCAGTGTTTTGTGGTGAACGGACAGAAAGCATTTTTTAAAACGGAAGGGGATTTTCCATTTGATGTTTTCGCCGCCTCATTTTATCTGCTTAGTCGCTACGAGGAATACCTGCCCCATGAAAAAGACAGCTATGGCCGTTACCCACATCAAAATTCACTGGCATTCAAAGAAGGGTTCCTTCATATTCCGCTGATCAATATCTGGATCGAAGAATTTCAAAAAGCACTGGAAAGAAAATGTGAGACTCTTCCGACCGGCAATAAAACATTTGCATTTGTTGCTACTTATGATATTGATGAAGCATTTTGTTATAAGTATAAAAGCTGGTGGAGAACATGGGGTGGATATGCCCGGTCGATCCTGAGAGGACACTGGTGGGAAGTGAAAGAAAGAAGAAATGTGCTTCGGGGCTCATTGGTGGATCCCTATGATTCATTTGAATGGATAAAGAACCTGCATTATGACCGCTATCACATGAATGCATGGATATTTTTTCTGATGGCGGAGAGAACGGGCCGTTATGATAAAAATAACTCGCCGTATAATAAAAACATACAGGAGCTGTTCCGTGATTTTTTCAGCAGTAAACCCGGTGCGATAAAGCAGGGCACCCAAAAATCATATTTTCATCCAGGTCTTCATCCTTCCTGGCAAAGCGGTGACCGGCCTGAGTTGATAAAAAAAGAGATGGAGATTTTCTCCGGTAATATCCGTTCTGAGTTTTTCTTTGACTCACGGCAACATTTTATCCGGCTCACCCTTCCAACCACTTTCCGGCAGCTCATCGGTGCAGGAATACAGCATGATTATTCCATGGGCTATGGCAGCATCAACGGGTTCAGGGCATCTGTTGCCAGCCGTTTTTTTTGGTATGACCTGGAAGCCGATCAACCAACAAACCTGATCCTCTATCCTTTTTGTTATATGGACGCTAATTCTTTTTATGAACAAAAACTAACCGCCCATCAGGCACTGGAAGAATTGCTTCAATACTTCCAGGTAATCAGATCGGTAAATGGAATGATGATCACTGTCTGGCACAACACTTTTTTAGGAACACATAGAAGGTTTGCTGGGTGGAGAGAAACATATGAAAAATTTATCGGGCATATCTGCGATAAAATTCCTTCTTTGAAAGAACAAACGAATTATGAAGGAATGCATAAGATAGAATCTCCCGGGTAGAGACTGCGTCAAACCCCTTCGGTTTCGGGTTGCTCTGTAGCGGGTACAGCTTTGAAAGCCCTGTTGACGAGGAATACGCCCAGCAATGTTACCAACCCTCCGATGCTGATAAAAATTGTGACTTTTTCACCGAAAACCATCCATCCACATAAAACCGCCACCACCGGGTTGACATAGGCGTATACAGAAGCTTGTTCGGTTGGCAGGTTTTGCAAAGCATAGAGGTAGCAGATAAACGCGATCAATGAACCAAAAAGGATGAGATAAGCAATGGCCGTCCAGGATTGCCATGGGATCTGTGCCAGCGGGATGGCATATTTTACAATTGTTCCGTCTGCGTAATGACGGATGCCGAGAATGTTTGTAAACGTGAATAACACAGTACCCGATATAAACATTTGTAAGCCCAGGCTGAAATAAGGATTGAAATGGGCCGCCTGGCTTTTCGTGTAGAGGGTAGCAAAGGCCCAGGTCCAGGTGGCAATCAGCGATAGGGCAATCCCAAAACGAAAATCGGGATTGAAAAAATCCTGCAGGTGTTCATAAAAAATGATGCAGACCCCTCCAAAACCAAGCAGGAGACCGATGATCGCTTTTTGCGGAATTTTTTCTTTGACTGAAAACAGACCGATCACCACCAGCCACAAAGGAAAGATCGCGCCCATGATGGAACCCAGTCCCGCCGAGATATATTTTACTCCCCAGGTGCTGAGCCCGTTGCTCATAATAAAATTCAGGAAGCTGAGGACCAGTATTGGTATCCATTCTTTTCCCCTCGGTAACCGGGCTCCCCTGATCAGGAAGAAAATGACGTAGAGGGTCCCGGCGATGAGCTGACGGATGCTGGCCAGTTGCAGGGCAGGCATCCGTCTCACACCTTCCTTCGACGCGATCCAGGTAGTGCCCCAAAGAATGCAAACCAGCGACAATGCGAAAAAGGCTTTGGCCCTCGTCCCCTTTTTCCGGATGGTCAGGGGATTGAAGACCGACAGCTTTTTTAAAGAGTCAGCTGAAGATTGAATGATTACTTTATGAAAATCAAAAAAGTTCATGCACGGCACCTCCCGGGAAGGCTTACTGGTTTTAGTGTTTGAAGTGACGCATCCCTGTTATGGCCATCGCCAGGTTGTTGGCTTTACAGTATTCAATGGAATCATTATCGCGGATGGAGCCGCCAGGCTGAATGAAGGCGGCGATACCAGCCTCATGTCCCATCTTTACACAATCATTGAATGGAAAGAATGCATCACTGGCCATAACGGCCCCATGGAGATCAAACCGGAATTGCTTTGCTTTTTCGATCGCCTGCCGCAATGAATCAATACGACTGGTTTGACCACAGCCCTTGCCCACCAATTGTTTATCTTTTACCAGGGCAATGGCGTTTGATTTTAAATGCTTGCAGATCAGGTTGGCAAATACCAGGTCTTCTTTTTCAGACGCAGTGGTTTCTCTTCCGCCTGTTTCCTTCCATTCTTTATAATTTCCCTCATCCATATCCTGTATCAATACTCCGTTCAATAACGAGCGATGCATTTCTTTAGCCGGAGGCTTTGAACTTTGATCCTTTAGCGTCGCCGCTTGTTCTTTGTGTATTAATAAAATCCGATTCTTTTTCGATTTTAAAACCAGCAATGCATCTTCGTTAAAAGCCGGTGCAATCAATACTTCAAAGAATATTTCATTTATAGCTTCAGCCGTGGCTTTGTCAATAGTTCCGTTACAGACCAATACGCCTCCGAACGCACTTTCAGGATCGCCGGCCAGGGCAGCATCCCAGCTTTCCTTTACTGAAGTTCGTTCCGCAATACCGCAGACATTCGTGTGTTTGATGATGGCAAAGACGATCCCCGCCTCATCACTTTCCCTATGTAGAGAAGGTGAGCCGAACTCACCAATTAATTGAAGAGCGGCTTCAACATCCACCAGGTTATTGTAGGAAAGGTCCTTGCCATGGAGTTGGTCGAATATTTCTTCCAGATTGCCGAAGAACAGGGCTTTCTGGTGGGGGTTTTCCCCGTATCGCATTATTCTTTCTTCCTTATTAAAAGGAGTGGCTACACCGAGCTGGTGAAAATAATTTGAAATGGCTGTATCGTAAGCGGTGCAAACGTCAAAGGCCCTGATAGCGAAACTCCTTCTTTGTTCAAGGGTTGTTTCTCCTT
>CAYSIU010000116.1:0-7556 GCA_964431095.1 uncultured Chitinophaga sp.
ATCTGCTGGCGCCACATGGCATAATACAGGCCTTTCTCATCCAGCAAGCTGTTATGGTCACCGGTTTCCACCACATCGCCTTTTTCCAACACATAGATCCTGTCCGCATGCATAATGGTGGAAAGCCGGTGGGCGATCAGGATGGTCACCTGGTTGCCTTCCTGTGATATTTCACGGATCGTTTCGGTGATCTCCTCTTCGGTCAATGAATCAAGGGCGGAAGTTGCTTCATCAAACAATAATAATTTCGGCCGGCGCAGGAGGGCCCGGGCAATGGAGAGACGTTGTTTCTCACCGCCGCTCAATTTCAAACCACCTTCACCGATCATCGTCTCGAGTCCCTTTTCCGCCCTGGCCAGCAGGTTCTCGCATGCAGCTTTTTGCAATACGTCGTACAAGTCTTCTTCTTTTGCCGATGGGTTCACAAAAACAAGATTCTCCCGGATCGTACCGGAAAATAACTGGGTATCCTGCGTTACAAAACCGATCTGGTTACGCAGGTCTTCAAAGTCAATACTGTTTTCGTCAATTCCATTGTACAGGATCTTCCCACCCTGCGGGCGATAAAGCCCCACGAGCAGTTTCATTAACGTGGTTTTGCCGGAGCCGGATGGACCCACAAAAGCGATCGTCTCCCCGGTCCTCACTTTAAAGCTGATATCGTTGATGGCCCTTTGCATCGCCGTATGGTGTTTGAAAGCTACATGATCGAATTCCAGCGTCTGGATCTGGCCCAGGTGCCGGGGATTGGCGGCCTGTGGCTCCGGGGCTTTTTTCATCAGGTTGCCGAAATTCTCCAGCGATGCCTGCGCTTCGCGGTACGAAAGAATAATATTACCGATCTCCTGCAGCGGACCGAAAACAAAAAAGGAAAATATCTGCATAGTCACCAATTGACCCGCATCCATTTTACCCTGGTAAATGAAAAGCATCAGAAGGAATAATATAACCTGGCGAAGCGTATTCACAAACGTGCCCTGTACAAAACTGATGCTGCGGATACGTTTTACCTTGGTCAATTCGAGACCGAGGATCTTGAATGTATTTTTATTTAACCGCGATACTTCCTGCTGCGTCAGCCCGAGACTTTTTACCAATTCGATATTGCGAAGCGATTCGGTGGTAGCACCGGCCAGCGCCGTGGTCTGTCCCACGATTTTTTTCTGTATGTGCTTCACTTTCTTGCTGAGCAGGTTGGAAATAACCGTCAGCAGGAAAATCCCGCCAAAGTAAACGATCGGCAGGCTCCAGTGAATGGTGGTAGCATAGACCGCTACAAAAAAGATCCCAATCACTACCGGGAAAAGGATATTGATAAAAGCGGATACAAATTTTTCTGTGTCGATCCTTACTTTTTGCAATACGCTCAATGTTTCCCCGCTGCGGGCATCTTCAAATTCCTGGTAGGGCAGTTTCATGGCATGTTGCAGCCCCTGCGTGAAAACCGTTGCGCCAAATTTTTGGGTGATAAGGTTCAACGTATAATCCTGGAAGGCCTTGGCGATCCGGCTGATCATGGCCACTGAGATCGAAGCGAGGAGCAACCAGATCACGCCATACAGCACAACAGATCTTTTGGGGTTGTCTACAATGGTTACGTGCAGGTACAGGAACTTGTTCCAGTCGAGACCCTGCCCGTTCGCTTTCTTCAACACCTGGTGGTGGTTAGCAAGGTTGATCAGTTTGCCAAAAATGATCGGGTCGATAAGTGAAAAACCAATATTGACGGCTGCAAGGAACAGGACCAACACCACCAGCCATTTGTAAGGTTTCAGGTAATGGAGTAATATCTTCATAAATAATACAGGATGATTCGTATAATGACGAATCAATGCTCAAACATCGTACAAGTTCGTAAAAAAATGGCAACTTGGCAGGTTTCGGTTTAAATTGCGGGGATGAGGAATTATATGATTGACCTGCACCGGCTGCGGCATAACCCTTTTAACGGGTTGTATATTTTTTGTTCCTGCCTGGCCGGGCACCTGGTCAATCAGCCCTTGCAGGATGAACAATTGTATTATTACGTGCCAGCGGATCAGTTTGGCCGTTTCGGGAAAAAACCCGCGTATGTAAAGCACCGGCGGTCCGATAAATTTTTCCAACCCGGCACCGGGAAATATGATGTCTGGCACCTGACTACCGGAATTTCGCAGTACCGGCCTTTCAACCGGAAGACCCGGGTGCTGTACACGATCCATGATGTGAATTTCCTGGTGGAGGAACCGGGAAATATCAAACGGAACAGGCGTTCATTGAAATTAATGCAAAAGAATGCAGACCGGGCGGATCATATCGTCGGGGTTTCTAAATACGCATTGGATTTTGCTGCTCAACACCTGCATTTCGGGCAGACCCCCGTTTCGGTCATTTATAACGGGTATTCGATCGATGAATTTCCCGGTTTTGATGAACCGGTATATAAACCGGCCCATCCTTTCCTTTTTTCCATAAGTCTTGTACAGCCGAGAAAAAACTTTCATGTCCTTCCCCCATTGCTCCTGGATAATGATTACGAATTGATCATCGCCGGTCTCAATCATTTCGATTATGCAAAAAAGATAATGGAAGAAGCAAGACGATGGAAAGTGGAGGAACGGGTAAAGCTGATCGGCGCGATCGATGAGAAAAACAAATACTGGTACTACCGGCATTGCGATGCATTCCTGTTTCCTTCCCTGGCGGAAGGTTTTGGCTTTCCACCCCTGGAAGCCATGCATTTCGGCAAGCCTGTTTTCTTGTCCCGCTTTATGAGTTTGCCGGAGGTCGGGGGAACAGCCGCGTATTATTTCAATGATTTCGACCCGGATGCCCTACGTTCGGCATTCAAGCAAGGGATGCGTGATTTCAATAGCCATGACAGGACAAAAAACATCCGCGAACAGGCAGCATTATTCAACTGGGATAAAACTGCCGGGGAATACCTGGCTATTTACAGGAGTTTGCAATGAATGATCCCCTGATCTCTATTGTGCTGTGCACCTATAATGGTGAAAGATTCCTGGAAGAACAGGTTCGTTCGCTGTTGCAGCAGACTTACCCGAATGTAGAGATCATCATTTCTGATGATGCTTCCGTTGATTCCACTCCACTTCTCCTGCAACAGTATGAAAATATTCCATCTGTCCAGTTATTTTTTCAGGAGAAGAATCTCGGCCCGATCAAAAACGTGGAGTTTGCGATCAATCAAACCCGCGGGGAATTCATTGCTTTCAGCGACCAGGATGATATATGGTTGCCGGAAAAGATCGAAAAACTGTACAGGGCCATTGGCAAGTCATGGCTCGTTTATTCAGACAGCGAACTGGTGGATGATGAGGGAAACAGTCTGCATAAAAAGTTATCGGGACTGCGCCGCATGTATTCAGGTGATAAAACAAAAGGATTTGTATTTTCCAATGTGGTCTGGGGACATACCATGCTGATCAACCGGCAATTACTGAAAGAGAGCATCCCGATCCCCCAGCAAATACCTCATGATATATGGATGGGATTCAAAGCTGCGACGATCACGGGTATTACCTACCTCGATGAAGTACTGGCAAAATACCGTATGCATACTGCTACTGTCACTAAAACAATAGCGGCAACAGCAAAGCCCCGGTCCTCTGCACGGCGATACGCGGATTTTAAGAACAAACTATACTGGATCGGAGTGATGCGGGATCATGAACGGCCCCAGGAAAAAGGGTTTTATAACCAATTATATGAATTGTATTCCGGGAAAGAGAAGGGGCGGTTCAACTGGAAATTGTTTTGGTTCCTGTTGCGATACCAAAAAGAGCTCTTCCTGTTCACCCGCAAAAGATGGACCAGCAGGGTAGTGGAGTTATGGAAACAGGCCCGCGGAGAAAGAACCTGATATTATTTCTTTTTGAGATAGAAAGCAGCCGTATCTCCATTATTTTTTTTATTCTCTTCAGCGATGGTTCTTTTAAATGCGCGGATCTGTGCTTTCGTAAAAACAGATTTCTTTTTATTGATCATCCGGCTATTTGGTGCGTGAAGTGGAATGTCTCTCAGGTACTGCTCGCTGCTCCAGATCACATAATCGCTGCTGTCATATATAAATTCAACCACAGAAAACCCGGCCTGTTCCGCCAGTAATCGCATTCCCCGTTCTGAGGGAATGAACAGATGTCTCGGCGCATCGATCCCGCACCACTTCGTTGTATATTTCTGCCAGCCATAATTGCCCATGATAGGGATACGGACGAGGAGATATTTATCATCATTCAGCAATACCCGGGCCTTTTGCAGGGCTTTGAGGGGTTCGGCCATATGTTCAAGAGAATGATGCATCATGATGAGGTCAAAACGCTGATCAAGCGCATATATATCTTTTTTCAACAGCCGGATGGAGGGATAAATATGATCCTTATCCAGAAAAGGATCGATCCCGGTAAGGTTCCTGAACCCCATTTTAAAGTACCGGTTCAGGAGACTCCCGTTCCCGCAACCCACATCGAGGATTGCTTCATTAAGCTGGACGCGGGTATGGATCACCCAGTCATAGAAATCAGGGATCTTATAACCGATCGATAATAATTTTCCAATAAATGCATTTTTTCCATAGAGAAGATAGGAAGCCTTGACCCTTGTGAGCAGGTCCGGTTTTTCAGGCCGGTTCATTTCCATATTGAATGAATAATAATCTTCCTGCGGATAGTAGCGGGAGAGGTCAGGTATTGCCTCCGCCAGTTGCATGGAGCCACAATTGCCACAAAGCTGGTAGGTAAATTCGTCGCCCAACCCTATCTGCAACTCTTTTACCTTAAAAAGGTGGTTATTATTTGAATTATTACAAATGATGCAGGCCGGCAAGGGAAAATTTTAGTTGCGAAAGTAACAGAAAAGCCGTCATATCAGCTCATAGCCCTTTGTTTCTTTAACCCGTATAGCCTGGTTGATATGCCGGTGTTCATGCTGGATCAAAAGTGTAAAAGCATTCCGCAGGCTGTAGGTCACCCATTTTGAAACGGGAGAGCTGATATGGACTTTATCCAGGTCAATGCTGCGGCACTCAATGATATACCCAAGCAAGGAATCAAGGTGTTTATGAAAACGTTCCAGGATGCCGGTATCTATTTTACTTTTGGATGGAGCAAAGACTTTAGGAGCTCTTAAATTCCTTACCGGTTTTTCTTTTACATGGTGGACCAGTATTTTACCGAACAACCCGCCCAGCGGGCTCCAGTTTTCCCAGAAATTCATGTCATATTTCCCCGAAACGATCTTTTGAAACGCAGGAAAATATTTACAATCAGCGACGATCAGGTGATCAAGGCACTGGCCAATGCTCCAACTTTCTGCTGAGGGTTTCCAGTTCAACTGTTCCGCTGATAGTGTCGTAAATGCCAGCCTTGCTTTTTCACCTGCCTCTTTTCCTTTGGTGAAAAGCTGTTGAATGTAAGCCGGGTCCTTCATCTTTTTGATTCTTAATAGGCAGTAACTGGTAAAATAAAAGATTTTGATAATTATTCGATTCCCTATAAAACTGAAAGCCCCAAAATGCCCCGAGAACAACCAACTCTTATTAAACTGTTTTAGCAAATATGTCCAAAAAATAAAGGGTTTGGACACATTTGATTTTAAAATTCCTAAGAAGCAAAAAGAGGTTAAGAGCTCTACCAGCTTTAAACATGCCGCCAACAGAGAATCTATGGATATTCCACGAACGAAGGACAATTATAAGCCCAATTTCTTTACGAGACTATCCTTACCTATAAAGACTGAGCCACCATCTTGCAGCGTTGTTCGAATCAAACGAATGATCTTTGTTTTGTTGGAATTCACAAGAGCAATCCAATCGTGAGGTATATCAGCCTGCGGATTATATTGAGCGCCCCAGCTTGCCAATTCCAGCAGAATTGGGATCAAATCTAGTCCTTTGTCAGTAAGTGAATAGACTTCTTTTCGTCTGTCTGTTGCATCGGACTGTTTCTTGAGAATACCTTTTTGTTCTAGTTGTACGAGGCGACGGGCAAGGATATTAGTGGCGATTCCCTCCTCTGATTCCAGAAACTCGCCGTAGGTTTTCTTGCCAAAATAAACAATGTCTCTCACAATAAGGAGCGACCAGATATCTCCGAATATCTCCAACGAAAAATTGATTGGACAGTCAGAGCGCCATTGTTGCCCCTTCTTTATTTTTTTTGAAATTCTAGACTTACTTGTTGGAACAGGACCACCTTTCAGGCATTCTGAACTTGATTTTTTTTTCATAAGTAAAATATACTATATTTACTTGCAATTTGCAAGTAATATGGCTATAATAAAAGCGAAGATGCGAAAAATAATCGTTGTAAACATGGTGTCACTTGATGGCTACTACGAGGGGCCGGGCGGAATGATGGACGTACCTTTTGATGACGCGTTTGGAGCATACAATTTGGAACGGCTCAAGACTGCCAGCACCGTTTTGCTGGGGCATAATTCTTACAGGATGTTTGGCGGATTCTGGCCAGACGTAGAAAATAACTCGCGGGCTTCTGAGGTCGACAGAGAGTTTTCTCGGCTTTATAACAAGACTGAAAAGGTTGTCGTATCTGATAATCCTGTGGAACCAGCCCTGGCTTGGCAAAACACT
This sequence comes from uncultured Chitinophaga sp., assembly GCA_964431095.1. Classification (GTDB taxonomy): domain Bacteria; phylum Bacteroidota; class Bacteroidia; order Chitinophagales; family Chitinophagaceae; genus JJ008. The sequence goes on from CAYSIU010000116.1 coordinate 6,590, forward strand.
ACCCGCGTAATTTCGCGCGATGTTTATAATGCTATAACCAAACTCAAACATGAACCGGGTAAAGACATCGTTATGTGGGGCAGTCGCACCTTATGGAACGACTTGCTGGCTCATCGCCTCGTTGACGAGCTTCATTTTGTGGTTGGCAATGCGGTTTTAGGTGATGGCACTCCAGCGTTCGCTGAACCAATTCCGGTCGGTGCAGAGAATCTAAAACTTAAACTGCTGGACCTGCGCCGGACAAGTCCCACATCAGAGAGCTTTATTGCCAAGTATGCAGTAAAATACATTAATAAATAATCTAACTATTGACTATGACACAACAACAAAATCAACCAATTGAAAAATCTATGAGTGAGCTTCAGGGTATTGCCCGGTTCAAAATCCACGAGGGCAGGCTTGAGGAGTTCAAGCACTTATCCGCTCAACTAATGGAAATCGCTCGAATCAAAGACACCGGAACACTGCAATATGACATTTACATCAACGAGAAAAAATCGGAGGCGGTCGTCGTTGAGCGGTTTAGGGATTCCAAGGCGCTTATCGAGCATCTTTCGAACCAAGGCACCCTGGGTAAGAAAAGCCTTGCAACAGGATCGGTCTCCGGAGAACTCCTTGGCGAACCGAGCGAAGAACTCAAAGCAATGTTGGTAGATAGCCCGGTTGGTCTATTCAATTTCTTCCTGTCAATGTAGTAGATCATCGGTGACCTTCCGGAGAATCGTTAGGAGTAATTTTTTGCCAAAAAATTCGCACAACCATGTTCCGGAAGTCTGCATCCGGCCTTCGATAGCATCTGGAGAAGGAGTTGTTTGAGCATTAGTGTCTATGCCTGATCGCCGCCATTCAGCGATGTCACCCTGCCCATCCTTCTCTATCAAGACTCCTGTACTGGATCGCTTCGGCAATAACCTCTGGCTTTAAATTATCCTTTTTTGGAAGCTCGGCCATGGTACCGGAAATTTCT
>CAYSIU010000117.1:0-7533 GCA_964431095.1 uncultured Chitinophaga sp.
TCCGGGCTGGGAAAACTTTTTTCGGCAAAAGGATATTCCACTCATTTTTATTATGGTGGTGAGCCTGAGTTTGCCAATATCAAGAGTTACCTCAGTTCCCAGCAATTCCGCCAATTTGTGACCCGGGAAGACTTCAGGAAATCTGAAATGAATTCAAAATGGGGCGCCCATGATGGCATAGTGATGAAACGGCTCCTGGAGGATCTTCCACGGATGCAGCATCCTTTTTTAACGACCTGGTTAACGTTGAGCAGCCATGAACCCTTTGAAACACCGGTTCCCGTAATATTCCCGGGCAATGATATAAAGACCCGTTTTATGAACTCGCTGCATTACACGGATTCCTGCCTGTTTTTTTTCATAAATGAATTAAAGAAACTGCCTTTATGGAAGAATACGATCGTGATCATTTCCGCGGATCATGGTCATTATGAACCGCAGACCGGGAAAAGGGCGGATGATTACAGGATACCGATATTATGGTTGGGCGGAGCCCTGCAAAAAAAAGATACGGTGATCAGCAGGGTGGTCAGCCAGCTCGACATGGCGACCAGCTTGGTGCATCAACTGGGGTATGATGACCGGTCATTCATTTTTAGCAAAAACATCTTTGATACAACCTCCGGGGCCTGGGCATTTTTTACCTATAACGACGGGATCGGGTTTGTTACCGATAGCAGCCGGATCTTGTTTGATAATGCCGGTAATAGATTGGTTTTCGGGGAAGGGAAAACAGATAAAAGTCACACCGATTATGCCAGGGCCCTGATGCAGGCGGTTTATGCCGACTTTTTAAAGAGATGACACTTAATATTTTCCGGGAATACCATTCTTTGATAAGCGGTACCCCCGGCGATTCGAAGTACGTTTAATTTCGTACCCAATACCCGGTAAAACTTCAGCACGCCATGAGGAAATCATTTTTCATTTTTTGGGCGCTTACCATCGGAACATTTGACAAGGTCTTTGCTCAAACTCCGGCGAGGACATTAGCCGCAAAAAGAACTACTGCCAGTATAAAAATTGACGGGAAGCTCGATGAAGCCGCCTGGAAGGAGGTGAATCCTGCTACTGATTTCGTTGAGTGGAGACCTGATTTCGGTTCCCGGGAGTCTTCAGAAAGCCGTACAGAAATCTACCTCTTATACGACAATACGGCCATTTACGTGGGAGGTTATTGCCATGAAAAATCTATCGACAGCGTATCAAAAGAGCTGGTAGGCCGCGATCATGAAGGAGCAAATGATTATGTGGGTATCATTTTCGACACCTATTTTGACAAGATCAACGCGGTAGGGTTTTATACTACCCCGCTGGGAGAACAATTTGATGCGAAATACTCCCCCACGTTCGGAGAAGACGCTTCCTGGAATGCAGTTTGGGACAGTGAATCGCAGGTGGTAGCCGATGGCTGGACCTTTGAGATGAAGATCCCGTATTCGGCCCTGCGTTTTATAAGCAAGGAGAACCAGACCTGGGGACTGAATATTACCCGGAACAGGAAAAAAGCGGGGCGTCAGTACATGTGGAATCCCGTAGATCCGAACGTCAACGGGTTTATTAACCAGGAAGGTTCATGGACCGGTATCGAGAAAATCGAAGCACCGCTCCGACTTTCCTTCTCCCCTTATTTTTCTACATATCTCAACCATTACCCGCTACACCAGGCCGGGGCAAAGGACTGGACCTCTTCCGTGAACGGGGGAATGGATGTCAAATACGGTATCAGCGATGCGTTCACGCTTGATATGACACTGATCCCCGATTTTGGCCAGGTCCGCAGTGACAACCAGGTATTGAATCTTTCTCCCTTTGAAGTGAAATATGGGGAGAACCGCCCCTTTTTTACCGAAGGGACAGAATTGTTCAGCAAAGGAAATTTATTTTATTCCCGGAGGGTCGGATCAAGACCCGTCAACTACAGCGCTGCTTATGACAGCCTGGGTGCGAATGAATATGTGTTCAAAAACCCGACAGAATCCAAACTGGTGAATGCCGCTAAGATATCCGGGCGTAACAAAAAAGGACTGGGCATGGGGTTATTCAATGCGATCACCCAACCAATGTATGCAACGATCAGGGACAGCGTGAACGGTCAGAAGAGAAAAGTGAAGACCGGCGTGCTGACCAATTATAATATCCTGGTACTTGACCAGACATTAAAGAATAATTCATCCGTATCGTTCATCAACCTGAACACCACCCGGAGCGACAAGGGCCGCGATGCCAATGTGAGTGCCGCATTGTTTGACTTCAACAATAAAAAAAATACGTACAACTGGAATGGAAAAATTGCATTGAGCCATGTAAAGGATGCCGGGCAGACGAACAGAGGCTATTCACATAACTGGAATATCAGTAAGACCGGAAAATGGAATTTCAATCTGGGAGAAGAACTGGCGGACGAGAAATATGATATAAACGATATGGGGATCCTGTTCAACAATAATTATATTGATCATTTTCTTTGGACTGCCTACCGCTGGACGAAGCCCAAAAACTGGTACAACCGGATCCAGCTCAATTACAATGCATATTACAGCCTTTTGTACCGGAAAATCCCGGGACAAACGATCGACAGCAAATTCCAAACACTCAGCACCAACCTGAACGGGAACATCCAGTTCAAAAACCTATGGACGGCCGGTATGTTTTTCGGCTATGTGCCAAAGGGGCATGATTTCTATGAGCCGCGGGTGGAGGGGCGCTCTTTCCGGACGCCCCGGCGTATACAATTCAATCCCTGGTTTGAGACCAATTCCACAAAGAAATATTATGTTTCGTTCAATTATTTTGTCGGTCTCCGGAGTTTATTTCACAGTCCCAACCACCAACTGAACCTGTCACACCGTTACCGGTTCAGTGATAAATTCTCCCTGAGCCAGGACTTTAATTTCAACCCCACAAAGAACGATGCCGGATTTTATACCCTTTATTCCCCGGATATTATTTTTTCCCGGCGTGACCGGTTGACGGTCGAGAATATCTTATCCGCCAAGTATAATTTCAATAATAAATCCGGGATCACATTCCGGGCCAGGCATTACTGGAGCAAGGTGAAAGTAAAAGAGCTGTACGATCTGCAACCCGACGGCACCCTCCGGCCAACGGTTCATAATAACATTGTGATCGAGCACCAGAATTTTAATATTTTCAATATCGATGCGGTATATACCTGGCAATTTGCACCGGGAAGTTTTTTGAACATTGTATGGAAAGAAGAGGGCCATTTATTCGACGAAATAATCGACCGCAATTATTTTAAGAATTTCGATAAGACATTGGAAGAGCCCCAGAACAATAACCTTTCCCTGAAGATCATTTATTACCTCGATTACCTGAAGATCAGGAACTGGGGTAGGAAAAAGAGATCAGCAGAATAGAAGCCCCGCCACTTTAAAAAAATCCTCTTATAACCCTTGGTGGGTCTGTCATTTGCCCCTATCTTTGCCGCCCCAATAAGTTCTTTTTCAACCACCGAAGCTTCGGCGAAAATGGGTCAGCCATTACTAAAGCTTTGGCGGTCAATGGATGAATTTGGGAGACCTCAATGCACGGCTGAGCCGGCGTAAAAGGTCGTCAGAACCAATAAATCGAAAAGAAATGGCAAAAGAAGTCAGCGGCTTTGTCAAGCTGCAGTGTAAGGGTGGCCAGGCCAACCCAGCTCCCCCGATCGGTCCTGCATTGGGTTCCAAGGGTATTAACATCATGGAATTCTGCAAACAGTTCAATGCAAGAACTCAGGACAGGATGGGAAAAGTTCTCCCCGTAGTCATTACCGTTTATTCCGACAAGAGTTTTGATTTTATTATCAAGACACCTCCTGCTGCCGTTCAATTAATGGAAGCAGCAAAAGTTCAAAAAGGTTCAAAGGAAAGTAACCGCGATAAAGTCGGGAAAGTGACCTGGACACAGGTGGAAGCTATTGCCAAAGACAAGATGCCGGATCTGAATTGCTTCACCGTGGAAAGCGCCATGAAGATGGTAGCCGGTACAGCCCGCAGTATGGGCCTGACCGTTGAAGGGAAAGCCCCCTGGGACAATTAGCCCTGTATCCCCGGAGGGTACTTTAATAAATACTTTAAAAAGTAGTGATAATGTCATTCATCAGTAAGAAAAGAAAAACGGCAGAAACAAGACTTGAAGCCAATAAACAGTATTCATTGAAAGAGGCTTCTGCGTTGGTAAAGCAGATCACCACCTGCAAATTCGATGCATCGGTGGATCTGCATATACGGCTGGGCGTTGATCCCAAAAAAGCCGACCAGGCCATCCGGGGCACGGTCACCTTGCCACATGGCACGGGCAAAACAAAAAAAGTGCTGGTGCTTTGCACCCCTGATAAGGAACCCGATGCAAAAAGCGCCGGCGCGGATTATATCGGTCTGGATGAATATATCACAAAGATCGAAGGCGGATGGGTGGATGTGGATGTCATCATTGCTACTCCATCCGTGATGCCCAGGATCGGTAAACTCGGTAAGGTTTTGGGCCCCCGTAACCTGATGCCGAATCCCAAAACCGGTACGGTCACCAATGATGTGGCGGCGGCGGTGAATGAAGTAAAAGGAGGGAAGATCGCATTTAAAGTAGACAAGGCGGGCATTATTCATGCCTCGATAGGCCGGGTAAGTTTTGCCCCGGATAAGATCGCGGAGAACAGCCAGGAATTGCTCAACGCGATCATGAAAGCAAAACCTTCCAGTTCAAAAGGAACTTATGTAAAGGGAATCAGTATGGCCAGTTCCATGAGTCCGGGTATTACCATCGACACAAGAGCCTATGTCCACTAATCCATAAAGTGATTAAAACGAATTATCATGACAAAAGAGCAAAAAAATGAGGTGATCGAGTTGTTGAAAGGCAAATTCTCACAATACAACAACTTCTATGTTACCGATACGGAATCACTGACGGTAGCGCAGGTGGGTAAATTGCGTCGGGCCTGCTTCAGTAAAAAAGTGGAAATGAAAGTGGCGAAGAATACCCTTATTAAAAAAGCACTCGAATCACTGGACAATGAAAAATATGCGGGAGTCTATGATGCGCTGCACCGGGTGACGGCCTTACTGTTTTCAGAAAACCCCAAGGAACCGGCATTGATCATCAGTTCATTCCGCAAGGAAAGCAACAGTGAGAAACCCGTGCTCAAAGCGGCTTTTATCGATGGAAGTGTTTATGCCGGCGACGAACAGCTGAAAGCTCTTTCCACGCTGAAGAGCAAAACAGACCTGATCGGCGAAGTGATCGGGCTTTTGCAATCTCCGGCGAAAAATGTGATCAGTGCATTGAACGCAGGTAATAAACTGGCCGGCATTATCAAGGCGCTGGAAACAAGAGCAAACGCGTAATATAAATTCCCAAGCCTTCGGGAATAAGTGAAGGCATCATTATAAACCCCGCCGGAGCCTGATAAGTGTCGGGCCATGAAGGCGGTTCTAAAAAGTAAAAAATGGCAGACTTAAAAGCATTTGCTGATCAGTTGGTCAACCTGACAGTAAAAGAAGTAAACGAATTGGCCCAGATCTTAAAAGAAGAATACGGCATTGAGCCCGCAGCAGCTGCTGTGGCAGTAGCTGCCGGTCCTGCTGCAGCAGGTGCCGCTGCTCCCGCTGAAGAGAAAACTTCTTTCAACGTAGTACTGAAAAGCGGTGGCGCCAATAAGCTGAATGTGGTGAAAGTTGTCAAAGACATCACCGGTCTTGGATTAAAAGAAGCGAAAGACCTGGTGGATGGCGCACCCAAGAACATTAAAGAAGGAGTGGCCAAAGCCGAAGCAGAACAAATTGTAGCCAAGCTGAAAGACGCCGGAGCTGAAGTGGAGATAGCATAAACTATCAATAACGTTCACTCCAGGAATCGAAATCCCGGCCTAGTGTCGGGAGGCAGACGGCCTATCTTTCTTTCCAACAAAACAGATCCCACCCTCTGTCCTGATGAAGGGCGGAGGGTGTTTTCCTGCATAAATGGGTTAATCCGTTTCATCATTTCTACTATATCCGACTTTTCCATCTGATCACTGATTGGCGATTGTGAGATAAGGCAGTATTTTCTTATATACATCTTCGGTTACAGCCATCACTTTCTTTATATCCTCTACGCTTTCGTAAGGTCCGTGTTCATTCCGGTAGGCCACAATCGGTTTCGCGAGATTCCACCGGATATAAGGATGAGCTTTCAGTTCATCCACCGAGGCGAGGTTGATATTGATCTTTTTCACCGCTGTATTCTCCAGTTTCAGGTATTGTTTTATTTTCTGGAAAGTAGAATCGGGTAATCCGAAAGTTTCGGCTACCTGGCTGATCGAATAAAAACCACCGAGCTTATCCCGGAAATTGACGATGCGGGAAGCCAGCCTGCTCCCGATACCCGGCAAAGCAATGAAAGCATTTGTATCGGCCATGTTGATATCGATAATGGAATAGTGATAACCACTGTTGTGAACAAAAGGCTTTTCACCCGGTTTGTTTTCCGCCATATAGTTTTTAACGCTGTTGGTTTCTTCACGGGAAGTGATCTTAATGTAAGGCGCTATGCTTTCATACTCATCCGGGATCAGACCATACATTTTTTGAAGATCCCCGGGGTTTTTGAAATGGCCTCCTTTAGCCAGATAATTTTGAATAGTGTGAATGGTCTTTTCTCTCAGCCCCAGTTTTTTCCAGCCATCTGCCGACAGGGTGTTGGGGTCAAAATAAAAAAGCCCGCTTTTATAAAACTTTCCTTTGTTTTTTGAAGGATCGTACCGGTAATCGGGTGCATTCCGGTCATTAAAAGCAGCGTAACGGGCCGGATCATCCTTTTCTGTTTTTTGTTCCGTCTTTTTCAAGGCAGCGATCCAGGCAGTATCGGGGACCGGGTATTTTGAGATTTTTCCTTTGAAAAAAACCGCCGGCAGAAAAAAAACGAGGACGATGAGTCCGGTGATGGCGATAATACCTATCCTGTCGCGGCGGGTAAATCGGAGATAATCAGCTGCAAAATCTTTCCACCTCATAACCAACTTTGATTCAAATTACAGCATTAGTTCAGCCCCGAAAATGGCCACTTCGTGGTATTTTGGCCAGATTATTGTGCGCAAACTTTTCTTGGCGGAGAATTTAAAATTCTTACCTTTGCCATCCTTTTATCTTGGCCAAATATAATTTGACATCCCAAATCACGTGTAAGTAATTGAAATTCACAGATTTTCATTTTTTCTACGATGAGAGTCTGACTGTGATTTGTGTGTCCTGAACTTTGTAAAACCGGTTTTACATATATGTCCTCTACTAAAATGAATCAAAGGGTGGATTTCGGTAAGATCAGGCACCTGGCCGAAGCCCCCGACCTCCTCGAAGTACAGATCCAATCATTCAAAGAATTTTTTCAGTTAGAGACAACCCCGGACAAAAGAAACAACGAAGGATTGTTCCGCGTGTTCAAAGAGAATTTTCCGATCACCGATACCCGGAACATTTTTGTGCTGGAGTTCCTGGATTACTTCATTGATCCGCCACGCTATACGATCGAAGAATGTATGGAAAGGGGATT
>CAYSIU010000118.1:0-7527 GCA_964431095.1 uncultured Chitinophaga sp.
TATGTACCGTGTGTGTGGTGTTCATATCTGTGACGGGGTTTTCTTTCTGTTGTTAGGGGTGGCGGCATTGATAAAAGCCAGCGTAACCAATTTACCCGATTGGGTATTCAGCTGGCATACATTCTTAATAGCCCTGGGGATTTTCATAGGTCTTAAACATCGTTTCCGCGGAGCTGCCTGGTTTATCCTTATCCTGGTGGGCGGGGCATTCCTGATCCGTGATATTTATCCCGACATGATCACCCGTCGATATATCTGGCCCTTGTTAATGATCCTGATCGGCGGTTTTTTGATCCTCCGGCCCCGGTACAGGAATTGGCATAAAGAAGAAGAGGAAAAAAAAAATCCGGGTTCGCAGGAGGGTAGTACCATCCTGGGCAATGAAGAGAGCTGGAGCAAAGATGATTTTGTTGACTCCACTTCCATCTTCGGGGGCGCCAAGAAGAACATTCTTTCCAAAAATTTTAAAGGGGGCGATATTGTCAACATCTTTGGCGGCACCGAGCTGAATCTTACCCAGGCCGATATCCAGGGAAAAGTGTCTATCGAACTAACCACTATTTTCGGAGGCACCAAGCTGATCGTTCCTCCAAACTGGTCGGTACATTCCGAAGCGGTGACCATTTTCGGGGGGCTCGAAGATAAAAGAACGGTACAGCCTACCGCAGAAAACCCTGATAAAATACTGGTGCTGAAAGGAACCGTGATCTTTGGTGGCATTGAAATAAAAAGTTTCTGATACGCGTCAGGCCTCCCAAAGAGAGGCAGGCAGGTAATCATCGGAAGGAAAGGGCCAGGCGCATTACAAAACCACGCTTTATGAACTGGTATCTTGTTAAAGTGATCTTTCGCATCACTTGCGGCAATGGCAATCATGCCGCGCAATTCGATGAGCAACTCCGCCTGATACGGGCTGGTAGTAAAGAAGAAGCTTTCCGGAAGGGACAGGGATTGGGGCAGAAAGAAGAGGATGTTTTTTTCAATCAAAAAGAGCAACTGGTACAATGGCAGTTCATCAGCGTAAGCGAGATCTATCCATTGAACGAGCTGATGGACGGGGCGGAGCTCTTTTCGAGGATTGAGGAGACTGACGACCCGGGTAGTTACCTGAAATTTATACACGCCAAAGCCGAACAGATCCGTCTGGGCAATACACATGAACTGTTGAATCTTGCATAAACGCCATGTCCAATTCTCCATTATCCATCCTGCGGTTCAGGGTCATCTTCATCATCTGCTGGGGATTGATCATCACCGACAATATCATGGTGCTGCATTTTTTCGGTCTGACGTGGGAAGCTGCCGCGATCGATAGCGCCATCTGCAATGCATTGCTTCTGATCATCAGCCTGGGAGTGATGAACACCCTTCGTTATTATTTACCCAAGGGACAGCAATACATCAACATTTTTTCCATTTGTCTTTTTCTTACCATCGTCTGGTTATTGCTTACGCGGTGGCTGTTGAAACTCGTGCTTGGTCATTACCCCGGTTATGCCAACCTGCTGCATCACTCATTGTCTATCCGGTTCAGTCTCGGGTTTTTATTACTGGGTTGCGTTACTATGATGAGCATTTTATGGTACAACCAAAAGGAACAGAAAGAAAATGAAGACCGTAAAATCGATGCGGAGAAACTGGCCAAAGAAGCTGAGCTATTCAAACTACGGCAACAATTACAGCCGCATTTCCTTTTTAACAGCCTGAATTCGATCAATGCCCTGATCGGCACCCGGCCCGAGGAGGCCCGGAAAATGGTTCAGCAATTATCTGATTTTTTGCGCGGTACGCTCAAAAAAGAAGAAACCCAGTGGGTGACCCTCCGGGAAGAGCTGCAGTACCTGCAGCTCTACCTCGACATTGAAAAAGTAAGGTTCGGCAACCGCCTTGCCACGCAGATTGAAACCGGGGAAGAGACCCCGCTATTAAAACTGCCGGCACTGCTCCTGCAACCGATCGTGGAAAATGCCATTAAATTTGGGCTTTACGACACCACCGGTGAAACGCTGATCCGATTGTATGCGGCAAAGGAAGATGCGCAACTTGTTATTAAAGTCATGAATCCTTTTGACCCGGAGACCTCTACACCTCAGCAGGGCACCGGGTTCGGGCTGAAATCAGTGCAACGGAGATTGTATCTTTTATTTGCAAGGACCGACCTTTTAACCACCGAAGCAAAAGAAAACATTTTTATCACAACGGTTAAAATTCCGCAAGCATAGACGTCAGGTCGCCCTAATCGACCCGGCTTATAAACAAAATAAAATGAAAGTAATTATCATAGACGACGAGCCCCTGGCAAGAAGTGTAGTGAAAGAATATCTTCAAAAGCACACTGATATTGAACTCGTACAGGAATGCGGTGATGGTTTTGAAGGATTGAAAGCCATCCAGCAATACCAGCCCGATCTGGTATTGCTCGACATTCAAATGCCGAAGATCAATGGTTTTGAAATGCTGGAACTGGCGGAACAACCCCCGCCGGTGATCTTTACCACGGCCTTTGACGAATATGCCATCAAGGCATTCGAGGCACATGCCATCGATTATTTATTAAAACCCTTTAACCAGGAACGCTTTGACAGGGCCATTGCCAAATGGAAAGATCAAAAAAATACAATGACCGATAAAACGACGCAGGAACTTTTGGAATCCGCATCCCTGTCTCCTTCCCAAAGCCAGCGGATCGTGGTGAAGAATGGCAGTAAAATAAAGATCATCCCCGTGCAGGACGTGTTTTACCTCGAAGCCGCCGATGATTATGTAAAGATCCATACCGCGGAAGGTTATTTCCTGAAGAATAAGACCATGAATCATTTTGAACTGGCGCTCGATCCGCAGCATTTTGTACGCTCCCACCGTTCGTATATCGTCAATGTGCAGCAGATCACGAGGATTGATCCTTATGAAAAAGATAATCATATCGCCATTCTGCGCTCCGGGGGCCGGGTCCCCGTGAGCCGGAGCGGGTACGTGAAGCTGAGAGGGGTATTGGGATTGTAAAAAAAATGGGGAATCTTTAGCTGCAGCTGTATCAGATCCCATTCCCCTGCTGGCTGCTTCCCGCTCGTCTTTCCCTTCTGGCCATTGATTTGCCGAATAATTCCTATTTTCAGGTCAAACCAACCCGGCGCTCAATGAGATCCTATAAACTCAACATCAAAACTATTGTTGTCATTGTTGGTGTACTGAGTCTTTTTGTTTATTCTGCCACCCTGTACATCTTCAAGGTGGCTGATTTTAAAAGTTTGGGGGAAACCCTGCTGCATTATGGTTATATCATTGCCCCCATCTCGATTTTGTGGGTCTTACTGGATCATTATTTATGGCATATTCCCCTGTTTCAATCCCTGCGCAAATCCCTGAATATCCCACCCGACCTTCGGGGTCGCTGGGAAGGCCGCCTGGAAAATGCAGATGGAAGTCCTGTACAGAAATTTGTGATCGAGGTCAATCAAACACTCACCACCCTGAAAGTCCATTCTTATTCCACCATCGGGCATTCCATCAGCATCCTTTGCGAAATTGCCTCAGATACCCATGAGGAGAATTTCACATTATGCTATTTATGGGAAGGACAGACACACACGGATATAAAAGACATGCACCAGGGAGAGCGGTTCCAGGGATATACACTCCTGAACATGCTGGAACACGAAAAACCCAAAATTCTGAAAGGTTCTTATTTCACCAATCGAAAACCCACACAAACAAGAGGAGGGATTGAATTAACCTGGGTTTCAAAAGAATTAAAAAGGAAATTCGAATAAGTAGAAGGGATAAAAGCCATACCGGTATTCTTTAAGATATACCAATATGACTGATATAACGGCTATCAATCCAGCACTTCATAGATCAAAAGCGGATGGGCCTTATTTTTCATTGTGATCTCCCCTACTTTCTGGCAATTGAATGACTCTTTTACTTTTTCATAAGAGGTATCGCTGATAAGAATTTGACCCGCCTTTGCTGCACCCTGTAGTCGCTGTGCGGTATTCACGGAATCCCCTATCACGGTATAATCCAGGCGGCGGAGGTTGGAGGAACCAATATTCCCGGAGATCATTTCTCCGCTGTTGATGCCAATGGAAACGTTGGGTGAAAAAGAAACTTCATTCTGCAGGGGGGGAAGTTTCCCGATCCGCGACCGGACCGCCAGGCAGGCATCGATAGCCCGATCGAGGTGGTAATCCCCTCTGAACACTGCCATGATAGCATCCCCGATGAATTTGTCTACATGACCTCCCTGTGCAAGGATCTCCTTCACCATCACATCAAAAAAGCTATTCAGTAATTTGACCACCGTGTCCGGGGTTTCGTTCTCACTGATGGTGGTGAAACTGCAAATATCAATAAAAGCCACAGAAGCTTCCACCGTTTCATTCTCCGTTAAGGAAGATTCAAACTCGCGGCTTCCCATAAAGTTCAATACGGTTTCGTCCACATACATTTTAAGTATGTTATTTTCCTTGATTGCTTTCATGGTTTCCCGCATCTGGTTCACCTGTTTGATCGTTTTCTCCATGGTCAGCTCGAGGTCCTCAAAATTCACAGGCTTGGTAATAAAATCAAAGGCACCCCGGTTCATGGCTGTCCGGATATTTTCCATATCCCCATAAGCGGAAACGATCACGGCTTTAAGCAGGCTGTTTTGCTCATTGAGCTTTGAAAGCAGCGTCAGCCCGTCCATTTCCGGCATATTGATGTCTGTCAGCACAATATCGACATCCGAATACTGCAGTAACCGATCCAATGCATCTTTCCCGTTAATCGCAAACAGGAATTCATACCTGTGTTCCCTGATTTTCTGACGGAATTTTTGTTTGATCAGCACTTCCAGGTCTGCCTCGTCGTCTACCACGAGAATTTTGGCCATTATTGTATCGCTTTTAATTTGTCTTTCAGAGATGAAAAATCAAGGGGTTTGGTAAGGAAATCATCTGCACCCAAACGCATGGCAGTATTATAATTCTCCGCATCGCCATAAGCAGTGATCATCATGACGACCGGGGGAGGCTCGTGATGCTTATCTTTTATCCTGCGAAGCAGTTCCAGCCCGCTCATGCCGGGCATATTGATGTCAGAGAGGATTAACACTGCCTCGTGGTTCAGTTCATGCAGGAAATTCAACGCTTCTTCACCTGAAAAGGCGAAGGCGAATTCCATTTCTCCACTGCGCATTTCTTTCCGGAAACGCTGTTCAAACAGGAACTTGACATCTTTTTCGTCATCAACAACCAATACTTTCATTTGACTAATTTATGATGGATCAGGTAAACGAATGATAAATTCTGCGTATTCTCCTTCCTTCGTATCTACTTTTAATTCCCCTCCGTGTCCTTTCGTGATAATATCATAGCTCATGCTCAGTCCCAATCCCGTTCCCTCCCCCACCGGTTTGGTAGTAAAGAACGGCTGGAAAATCTTATCCAAAACCTTCTGCGGCACACCCATTCCGTTATCTCTCACTGCGATCATCACCCCGTTCTCTGTTTTCGCGGTTTTAACAGAAACAACCGGTTCATAACTCCCGTTTAATTGCTTTTGTTTTTGCATCACCGCATAAAACGCATTGGTGAACAGGTTAAGAATAACACGACCAATATCCTGGGAAGCAATATTCAGGTTTGGTATATTCTTATCAAAATCTTCCTGGGTCTTTACATTAAACGTTTTATCCTTTGCCCGCATGCCGTGGTAGCTTAACCGCAAACATTCATCCGCCAGTGCATTGATATCCGTCGGTTCTTTCTGGCCGCTGCTGTTCCGGCTGTGCTGCAGCATGCTTTTTACAATAGCATCGGCCCGTTTGCCATGAAAATTGATCTTTTCACTGTTTTGCTTAATATCATCCGCCAAATGAATCGCTTCTTTCTCTTTACCTGCTTCGAGTTCCTGTTTCATTTCTTCGACCAGCTCGCTGTTCACTTCCGAAAAATTATTGACGAAATTCAGCGGATTCTGGATCTCATGCGCTATCCCGGCCGTCAATTCGCCTAAGGAAGCCATTTTTTCTGACTGGATGAGTTGCGTTTGGGTATTCTTCAGATTTACGACGGTCTGATTCAATTTCCGGAACGAATCAGCATTTTCCAGCGCGATGGCCGTGTAAATGGCAATATTCCGCAGCATAAAAAGATGATAATCGGTATAGGCATTCTTCTGGAAACTTTGCGTGGTGATGACACCGAGCATTTTCTCTTTTATTTTAAGCGGCAGGTAAATCAGGGATACGGGTCTCTGCCCCGTGATCTGTGTCGGCAATTGCTGTAAATAGGTTTTGTATTCCGTAGCCAGGTCACCCATTACAATTTCGTTACCGGTGATATAACATAAGGCCGCAAAACGGTTCTCATCAAAAACAGAATTGGTATAAAACGGTAAGGCCTGCCCGTTTTCATAGGTAGCGGGAAATTCAATCCTTTTCTGCTCATCATTGTAAATCCCGATCCCGAAAACAGAGGCATCCATCAGGGAATTGACATTATCATATACCGTACTGATGATCTTCTCGACGGTTAAGGATGAAGTAATCTTCCTGCCGATCTCACCCAGCAATTCTACATTGCTGTATGATTGCTGAAGATTGTCTTTTTGGATAGAAAGTTCCATGGCTTTCTCATCAATCATCTTTTTTTGTTTCTGCAACAATATATTTGCCTTGTGCTTCTGCCGGTTGTTTCGCATCAATATGATCGCCAAGGCCAATACCAGTCCCAATCCCCCCAACAGGGCATACATGAACAATCGTTCCCGCCTGTTTTCTGCCACCTGCAATTGTTTGTCCTTTGTCAAAAAAGCAATTTCAGCCTGTTTTTTATCCAGTTCAAAACTGGATTGCAGCATAGCTGTTTTTTGTGCAATCTCCTTGCCCGTCAGTGTATCCTTATAATTGGAAGAAAGCCCCTGGTATTTATAGGCGGTATCCCATTGCTTCAGCCGGGCAGCCGATTCTGCAATGAGCAAAGTGATCTCTCTCAGGTAAAGCCGCCACCCGACCTTCTGCGATAACTGGTAGCTGTGCCGGGCATAAAAGTATCCACTATCAGCATTACCTGAATGGGTGAATGCTTTTCCCAATACCCACTCACCCCAGGCCGTCCGATCTTCCATCTTTTCCTTTCCCTGGTAGAATGCAAGGTATTTTTTAACGTTTGAAAACGCGTCCGGATATTTTCCCATTCTTTCATACACATCGCCGATATTACCATAGGCAATAGCAACGCTTTCCGGGGATTTCAACTCTTTATCAATGGCAAGACCCTGCTGGTAAGCCTGGAGGGCCTCGGGATAATTACCCTGCGTTTTATAGGTCTTTCCCATCGAATTGTAGGAGCCGGACATCCCCGGCTTATATCCCAGTTGCTTTGCCTGGTTCAGTGCATCGGTATAATAGGGAATGGCTTTAGCATATTCCCCAAGAATATTATACAGGTACCCGGTCGTGCCTTTTATATCGATAGCCAACCTGATGTTTCCGGCTTCTTCAGCCAGTTTTATTCCGTGCAGGTAATCATCCAGGGCCTG
>CAYSIU010000119.1:0-7509 GCA_964431095.1 uncultured Chitinophaga sp.
CCTGCACGATACCAACCAGCGATACTTATTCGCGAACGAAATGCGTTCCTTGAGCCACGGATGTGTGCGGGTACAGGCCTGGGAGCAGTTGGCTTATTATATACTTCACAGTGACAGTCTGCATGCTACAGGCCGCTATAGGCTTATCGATTCAGTCAAAACCTGGTTGAAAAACAAGGAGAAGCACAGTGTGGCCATTAAAACCAGGTTACCGGTTTTTATTCGATATTTCACCTGTGAAGGACGGAACGGGGAGATCGTTTTTTATGATGATGTGTACGGGGATGACCAGCGACTCAGGGAAAAATATTTTGCTTCAAAATGAGCCGGGAGGGGAGCAGAGGGCTTTTTTTTGCACAGGTTTTCTACCGCCGTAACCCCTTCCAACCCCGTGAATAGTAAGTAAATAATTTATTTCCGGATATTAAACTTACCCGTTATTTTTGTTTAGTTTAAAACCAAACTATCTCTTTATGAAGAAGATATTATCCGCATTGTTTGCGCTGTACCTGCTTGTCCCCACCAGTTATAGTCAAAATGAGGAAATAAGACCCAAGGCCATAGGGGTTAGTTTTTTTCTGAATGATTTTGTATCTGCCGATCGCATACGGAGCAGTTCCCTGACACAGGTATTAGCCAACAAGAGGATGGCGAAAATGAGGGATATGTCCCCCGGTTTAGCCATCACTTACTTCAAGGGTATCACCCGTCACATTGATTATGCTATAAGCGTGGGTGGCTCATTTATGCGTTACCCGATGCCAAACAGGACCTTTTACTCGGACAATTTGCTGCTGGAGTCCAATGCATCCGTCAACCTTAAAATGACTACGGAAAAATATTGGGTTCAACCTTATCTCAGCCTCGGGGTAGGCGGCCATCTCTATCGCAAATATTATGGTGCTTTTATGCCGCTTGGGGTTGGTGTTAAATTAAATCTTTTTGATGAAGTTCATATATTCATTAATTCCACTTACAGGGTCCCGGTTACCACAGAAACAGCTAACTACCATTTTCAGCATAGCCTTGGTATTGCTGCACGGATTGGCAAAAAGAAAGAACCTGTGAAAGTTGTTCCGCCACCGCCACCGCCGCCTGTTGACACCGATGGTGATGGTATTCCCGACGATGTGGATAAATGCCCGACAGTAAAAGGAGTGGCTAAATACCAGGGCTGCCCGATACCCGACACGGACAAAGATGGAATCAATGATGAAGAAGATAAATGCCCCACGGTTCCCGGCCTGGCCCGCTACCAGGGCTGCCCGATACCCGATACAGACAAGGATGGTATCAATGATGAAGAAGATAAATGCCCCACCGTTCCGGGTGTGGCCCGCTACCAGGGTTGCCCGATACCCGATACGGATGGCGATGGAGTAAACGATGAAGAAGATAAATGCCCTACCATCAAAGGCCCACCGGAGAATTTTGGTTGCCCGATCATTCCTCCCGAGATCGTGAAAAGAGTCGAGATAGCAGCCAAGAATATCCTCTTTGTTACGGGAAGCGCCAAACTGCAATCCAAATCATTCAAAGGTCTCAATGATGTGGTGAAGATTATGCAGGAGAATCCCGATATGAAGCTGGCTATTGACGGGCATACGGATAATGTAGGTAAGGATGATTATAATCAAAAATTGAGTGAAAGCCGCGCTGCTTCGGTGATGAATTATATTGTCAGCAAAGGGATCGATGCCGGCCGCATTACTTCCCACGGCCATGGTAAAACAATGCCGATCGCGGATAATAAAACGGCTGCCGGACGCCAGCAAAACCGCCGCGTGGAAATGAAACTCAGCTATTATACAAAAGAGTAGCTTACGAAAAATAATTTTGCTGCACCAACAGAATGTCCTTCCTTCCGGGAGGACATTCTCTTTATCGCCCGGTCACCTGTTTGTCAGAACCTGACATAACGTTCGGTCAGCTCATGGTCCAGTCCTTTTTTCCGGGCCTGTTTCGCCTGTCTTCTCAAAATGAATTCAAAAAAGCTCATCCATCCCGGGAGATTGCTTTCGCTGGTCTCGAAAAGCCACGCAAGAATCCGTCTGTCTTTCGGAAAGCCATTGGGTCTGCACAAACCATCACGCGCAAGGCCATAACCTATTTGCAGCGACTTTTCAAAACCGGGGCTGGCAGGTCTCAGCTCTACCCTGAATTTACAAGGCTTACCACTTCGGTTGCGGAACAGATGATTTATATTAGGTGCTGCGGTGGCGCTCTCACCGGGTTGCAGCCGATGAATGATCTTACCCAGTTGCACCTGCACTTCTCCCTCCAGGCATTCAAAACTCTCCGAATAGGTTTTGTGATAATGCAATCCCACACCTCCTCCATCGGTCAGTTCCACTTCTACCAGGGTACATTCGCCATGGGTATCGGCCGAAGTTTTTAAAAATGTGACCGTATCTTTTTGAATGGGATTGTAAATTTTTCTTTCCATGAAAATGATTTACGGGAAATAAAAGTAACAGGTTTTTTAAATGCGATCTGTATAAGGTCAAGGGACTTACAGCAAAAAAAGACGCCATTTTTGCTGATAAAAACGCTTCATTTCATTTTATCCACAGTAGAATCCTGTAAGCGACAGGGTCCTCTTTTTTCAGCATTTTCCCTTACCTTTGCCCGCCCGTTTTGAACCCTAAAAGAACCGGATTAACTTGTGATATATATTCAGGCGGGTGACTCCAAAACCGGAGGGTTTTTTTTGGCAGTAAGAGGGTGAAAATAAAGCAGTCATGGCAGATTTAAAATATCAAAGAAATTTCGGTATCGCCGCTCATATTGATGCGGGCAAAACCACCACGACGGAACGAATTCTCCGTTACACGGGCATGATCCATAAAATTGGGGAAGTGCACGATGGTGCTGCCACCACCGACTGGATGGAGCAGGAAAAAGAGAGAGGGATCACCATTACTTCGGCCGCGGTCAGCTGCCAGTGGAATTTTCCTACCGCTTTGGGCAAACCAACGGCGGACACCAAAAAATATTATTTCAACATTATTGATACGCCCGGACACGTTGACTTTACGGTAGAAGTGGAACGTTCGATGAGAGTGCTGGATGGCCTGATCGCCCTGTTCTCAGCGGTGGATGGAGTAGAACCACAATCTGAAACAGTTTGGCGCCAGGCGAACCGCTATGGAGTTCCCCGTATCGGGTTTGTCAATAAAATGGATCGTGCGGGCGCTGACTTTTTGAATGTAGTGAAGCAGGTAAAAGAAATGCTGGGGTCAAAAGCAGTACCGCTGCAATTACCGATCGGGGAAGAAGATCATTTTAAAGGTGTGGTGGACCTGATTAAAATGAAAGGTGTGATCTGGCATATGGAAACGGAGGGAATGACGTTTGATGAGATCCCTGTGCCCGCTGATATGCTGGAAGAAGCGAAACAGTGGAGGGCTAGTCTTGTAGAAGCCATCGCTGAATATGATGATCATCTCATGGAGAAATTCTTCGAGAACCCCGACAGTATCACTGAAGATGAAATGCACGAAGCGATCCGCAAAGCGACCATTGACCTGAGCATTGTGCCGATGCTCTGTGGTTCTTCTTTCAAGAATAAGGGAGTACAAACGGCACTGGACGCCGTCTGCCGCTACCTCCCCTCACCGGTGGATATTCCTGATACCATAGGAACCGATCCGAATACGGGCGAATCACTGGTACGGAAAGCCGACCCGAAAGAACCTTTTGCTGCTTTGGCTTTTAAGATCATGACAGATCCTTTTGTAGGCAGACTGGCTTTCTTTCGCTGCTATTCAGGTCACCTGGATGCAGGCTCCTATGTATTGAATGTAAGAAGCGGGAAAAAAGAACGGATCAGCCGTATCATGAAAATGTTTGCGAATAAACAAAACCCGGTCGATTTTATCGAGGCAGGGGATATTGCTGCGGCGGTCGGTTTTAAAGAGATCAAAACCGGTGATACCCTTTGCGACGAAGACCACCCGATCACCCTCGAAAATATGTTCATCCCCGAACCCGTGATCTCGGTGGCGGTGGAGCCAAAAACACAGGCGGATGTTGATAAGATGGGTATGGCCATTGCCAAGCTGGTGGAAGAAGACCCCACACTGAGAGTAAAAACGGACGAGGAAACGGGTCAGACCATTCTTTCAGGGATGGGTGAATTACACCTGGAGATTATTGTGGACAGGATGAAAAGAGAATTCAAAGTGGAAGTGAACCAGGGTGCTCCGCAGGTGGCTTATAAAGAAGCTTTCCAAAAGACGATCGAACACCGGGAGATCCTGAAAAAACAAACCGGCGGTCGCGGTAAGTTTGCTGACATTGTATTTGAACTCGGTCCCGTCGATGCAGAATGGAAGAAAGAAAACCCTGATAAACATTATCAATTTGAAAATGACATTTTTGGTGGTGCCATCCCCCGTGAATTTATCCCGGCTATCCAGAAAGGTTTCGATCAGGCGATGGCCACAGGTGTTTTGGCCAGCTATCCGGTCAACAATATGAAAATTCGTTTAATTGACGGAAGCTTTCACGCCGTTGACTCCGATTCGATGTCCTTTGAATTATGTGCCCGGAGCGGCTTCCGTGAGGCTGCCCGTAAGGCAAAGCCGGTCTTGCTGGAGCCGATCATGAAAGTGGAAGTGGTGACCCCCGATCAATACATGGGGGATGTGACCGGGGACCTGAACCGCCGTCGTGGTATGCTGGAAGGGATGGACAGCCGTAATAATGCCCAGGTCATTAAAGCAAAGGTTCCACTGAGTGAAATGTTTGGTTATGTCACCCAGCTGCGTTCCTTGTCGTCCGGCCGGGCTTCCTCTACCATGGAATTCTCACACTATGCACCTGCTCCTGCCAACATCGCGGAAGAAGTGATTGCGAAAGTGAAGGGAAAAGTAAATGCTTAATTCCTCTCTCAATTTGAAAAAAAGCTCCCGGTTTTAACCGGGATCATTCAATATTGATTCTTTCTTAGCCAGGATCAATTTATATTTTGCCTTGTGGCATTGTGTTTGCGAGATTTTTTCTTTGAATTCTCCGTTTTTAAGATTCTGCTTCGGCCGTGTGCCACTATATGAAAAACATTTTGTTCTCGGGTAGGGGCCCAGCCATGGGCCCTAATTTATTCAGAGCAATGTAATTTGTTACTCCCCCGGGGCTTTTGGCACTATAGTTGGGAATCAAGCGATAGTAAATCATCTATCATGAAATCTCTACTAATCAAAACACTTGCAACCGCTATTTTCTCCGCTCTCCTCCTCTATGCCTGCTCCAAAACCGGAAAAAACGACGCTGGTGCCAATAGTAATTATGCAAGGTTACAGGTTGCCTTAACCGATGACCCCGGACCCTACCAGGCTGTTTTTATAGATGTACAGGACGTTAAGATCAATGTGACCGATGACAGCACAGGTGGCTGGCAAAGCCTGCCGAATGTACATGCCGGGCAATATGATCTGTTGAGACTTGTGAATGATGACGACACTATACTGGCTGATGCACAAATACCGGCAGGGAGGGTTCACCAGATCCGCCTGGTATTAGGCAGCGATAATTTTGTAAAGATCAATGGCCAGCTGATCCCCCTGGAAACGCCCAGCGCCCAGCAATCGGGTTTAAAACTGAATATCCAGCAGGATGTTATAGCCTGCATACTTTATAAACTCACTTTAGACTTTGATGCCTCTCGCTCCATTGTAAAAACCGGGAACAACAAATACATACTCAAACCTCTTATCCGAACAATACTCTCTGCAGCAGGCGGAAGTATCAAGGGAAATGTCAAACCCTTTAATTTCCCGACAGCGGTAATGGTATTCCGGCCGGTTAACGATACGGTAGCGAGTACATTCAGCAGTACCGTGAACGGAGGTTATATGGTACGGGGACTGGCCGCAGGGACCTATTCGCTTCATTTTATACCAACCGATATTACATACAGGGATACCGTTATCACAGGCGTGAACGTGGTGACTGGGGCTATAACCGTGGTGGATACCACCCGGCTCAGCCATTGATTAGCAGTAATGCTATAGAGATTCCTTATGAAGAAAGTCTGTTCATTTGTGAACAGGCTTTTTTTATGCGATTGCCTTATTGATCGGTTTTACCTGCCTCCCTGAGCGGGTTCTTAAAAACCCAGATACTTCCCCAGGCCGAAGTAAATAGTGTGACCAGGTAAAAAAGGATGCTGATCACTACCGATGTTTCCTGCAGGAGTCCGAAGTATTTCGAGCCTTCCAAAAAGACCATCTCCCTTGCTCCAAGTCCGCCAATCGTCAGGGGCAGCACAGCAACCACGGAAGATAACAGGAAAATAAAAATATAGGAACTGTGATGCCCCGGTATATGCAATCCTGCCATGATCAGGTAGACGCAAACGACCTGGGTTGCCTGGACCATTATACCCAAAATAAGCGTGGGGATAAAGCTTGGAATAAAATCTTTCAGCCAGGATTTAATAACAAAATAGAGCAGGAGGACGGCGAATACCGCAGTGGCGATAATAACTGAGGTATACATTTTCAAACCGATCAGGCCATAGACCGCCAATATCAGACCCAGTCCAACCAGTCCGCTGAAGCGATCGAGCAAAACCGCAGCCATTGTTTTTTTATAGGGGATCTTATATTTTTTTGTCAATACGATCACTTTATAGGCATCGCCACCGATAGAACCGGGAAGGAACAGGTTATAGAACATGCCCAGCCAGTATAACCGGAGATTATCCTTTTCCCGGAGATGGATCCCGATATTGCGGAAATAGATATTTAGCCTGAGTGCAGCGATCCATTTGGAAAGAACAAAAATCAGCAAGGCTGCGAAAAGAAATAATCCATTCGCTTTTTTAAGCGCAGCGCCCGCAAGGGCGAAATTAATTTTACCGGAAACATACCAGAGGCATGCTGTGGTTACTGCAATTTTCAGCAGCAACTTCAGCCATCGGGTGGTCTCTGACGCCGGCGGGGGATTATCTTGCATTATTGCGTAAATTGTTGCAAGTAAATTCAAATCAATGATAAAAAGAATTTTGCCTGTGTTGGCCCTGTTGCTTCATTCTTTTATCATTGACGGGCAGGAACGTTCATTGCTGGCAGGAATGAGGATCAGTGCCACGACTAAGATCCGGAAAGCGCTTTACCGGATCGATGCACCGATGGATACTTCGAAAGCCATTCTACTCGTAGAGGGCAATCATATCACCATCGATTTTAATGATGCGGAACTGAGGGGAAGCAATCAAATGAAGACACCCGATGAGTTCTTTGGCGTGGCGATATTCATCCGGAACAGTAACTATGTAACGATCAAAAACCTGAAGGCAAGAGGTTATAAAGTGGCATTGCTGGCAAGGAACGTGAGTCATCTTACACTGGATCACTGCGACCTGAGCTATAATTACCGGCAGCACCTGAACAGTACGCAGGAAAAGGAAGATATATCGGACTGGATGAGCTACCATCACAATGAGAAAGACGAATGGTTACGGTACGGAGCAGGCATGTACCTGAGGGGCTGTTCTTTTGCCAC
>CAYSIU010000120.1:0-7504 GCA_964431095.1 uncultured Chitinophaga sp.
CCCGCTCAATACATCGGAAACCGATCCTTTTATGGTCTGGTATTCTTTAGGTACAGAGATGCCGTAGCCATCATCCCATACAAAAACAGCCAGCGGAACCTGTAACACACCCGCGGCATTAATGGTTTCCCAAAAATGCCCTTCGCTGGTAGCTGCATCGCCGATGGTCGTAAAACAAACTTCGTTACCGTTTCGTGAAAGATGGCTGAATGACTTCAACTGTTCGATATTCCTGAAAGCTTTAGAAGCAAAAGCAAGACCCAGGGCACGGGGCATCTGTCCCGATGTGGGAGCAATATCGCTGGAAATGTTTTTTATTTCCGCCAACCTGAGCCACTCTCCTTCCTCATTGACCATCCTGCTTCCAAAATGGCAATTCATTTGCCGGCCGGCACTGAATGGATCATGATCAATATCGGGGTCTGCATATAACTGTGCAAAGATCTGCTCAACCGTCGCAAGACCTGCCGCTAATAAAAAGGTCTGGTCGCGATAATACCCGCTCCTGAAATCACCGGGTTGAAAAAATTTTGCCATGGCCACCTGGGGCAATTCCTTCCCATCGCCAAAAATGCCAAATTTAGCCTTGCCATTCAGCACTTCTTTGCGACCTAACAGGCTGGTTTCCCTGCTAATACATACCAACCGGAAATCATTAAGGACTTCTTCCCTGAACCTGTCAAATGACAGTTTGCCTGTACCGGACACTATTCCTGGGTTACTGTCTTCCATGAGGCAAAAATAGGGAATTGGCCGCCCGGGAGCCCATAGTCAAAAAATACGGTAATTGCCTGCAACCCATCTATAAAATATGGCATCTTTAGCGTAAATTTGGCCTCTTTAAATGACCCCTATGCGGAAAATCTCCCTTATTTTTTTATTGATGACCGGCTCTTTTTTGGCCAGGTCTCAAAACAACAATACCACGGGAGACGTGCTGCAGTTCAAGGAAATTGAGCATGATTTTACACAAATCCCGCAAGGCAGACCGGTTTATTATTCATTTGAATTTGTTAACACCGGGACCAGCACCCTGAAATTGGATGATGTGCATGCCAGCTGTGGATGTACCACACCGGAATGGAGTCGGGACCCCATTGAAGCCGGCGCCACTGCCAAAATAAGAGTCGGGTACAATGCCGCAGCATCGGGTCCTTTTGAAAAATTTATCACGATCACGTATAATACAACCCAAACCAAACAGCTTAAAATAAAAGGCACGGTATGGAAAGCCCCCGAGGGATCCGCCCCTGCCAATTTATCTGTTGAATTTTTAAAAAAACAAACCTTTTAAAATTTGTAAACCATGAAGAAGATCCTTTTACTGGCAACTGCTTTTGCAATTACTTTCGGGGCTTTTGCCCAAACCAAGGCTGATGAAGTCATCAAGCTGAATGTGGAAAAATACGATTTTGGAAAGATCGTCCAGAACAGCCCTGTTACTTATTCATTTGAGATCAAAAATATAAGTGACAAGCCGGTGGTGGTGGAAAATACATGGGCCAGTTGCGGCTGTACCACTCCCGACAAAATAACTGATCCTATTCTCCCGGGTAAAACAGCGTTGTTAAAAGTGCAATACAATGCTGCCGCAGTGGCACCCTTTACCAAGGATGTGTATATCAAGCTGGCCGGTATCGAAGCCCCGAAAACCGTGCAAATTACCGGCGAAGTGCTGACCCAGGAAGCATATGACGCTTACAAAAAGGACAAGAAATCAGGCAATGACAATAATGCAGCAAAGACGAACACCGATTCTAAGCCAACCACCAATACCCCCCAGCCAAAGCTCACTACAGTGAAGAACTGATCCGATATTGTTTAGCTTTTGACCGATTAAAAAATCCTCTCATTCATTGGGAGGATTTTTTTTATTTTACCGTCCGGTTCGGTTTCAAAAGTAAAATGATCGATAAATATGAAACAACAACTGCTGGATACCTGGGCCATCCATAACCGGATGAACCTGTTGCTGATCGATAACCTGTCCGATATGGCCCTGTCAAAGACCCTGAGCACCCGTGGGGGCCGAACCGTTTATCTTCAATTGGTGCATGTACATAATGTGAGAATGCAGTGGCTGGAGATCTGTGCCAAAGACCTCTTTAAAAAATACAAGCCCCTTGATAAAGAAGCCTCTCCGGACAAGAAAGCCCTGCGAAAAGCCTTTGAAGATTCCGCAAAAGGGCTGGAGGAACTGATGAGCCGAAGCTGGGATGATCAGGGCAAAGTGAAGGGTTTCAAAAAGGGGGTGATACCCCTGCTGGGCTATTTTATCTCGCACGAATCACATCACCGCGGTAATATTTTACTCACCCTGAAACAATGTGCCGAAAAAGTCCCTGATACGGTAAAATGGGGACTTTGGGAATGGGGAAAATAGCGCCTTATTATTTCTTATTGCTGTTATTTTTACGTTATTCTTACACGGGTGCTTTTTTTCCACATTTTTTGCTCCTAAGAAAATGACACACAGTCCTTTTCTTTTTTTCCACTGTACTCCGGCATGAAATTTTGTGCACTCTGGTTAAATCGATAGTTATGGCAAAGTCACCGATGAGTGTCGTACGGCCCGATGTGCTGAAAGACAATATGGAGTCCATACACAACTTCCTGCGGGATTCCTATACACAGGCCAAAAGGCATTTACAGGGCGGGATCAGCGTTTTCCGGGAAGAACTCCGCGAAATACGCGATACGGCTGAGGCCTGTTTCGATTTTTTCGCCCTGCCCGTCAACAATTTTCTGAAAGACATCACGCAAATAGATACTGAATTCCAACAGGGGTTGGACCGGGATCCAGCGAATTCGTCAAGGCCTGTTACCCCGATACGACAGGCACTTTCCGCCGCCGGGACCATGGAAGAAAACTATTGATCCCTCCCTTTCATATACCGTTTAAAAACTGCCGACTCCTGTACATATTTTATTACCCGGGCCTGGAATTCCTCGTTCTGCCGGGAAGGGCCGTTCTGGGAAGTAAAATAAATAGTGTAAAATTTATTCTTCCGGAAATTATAATCCGGGTCGGTGATATTCTTCTGTGAAATAATGATGACAAACAATTTTGATTTTGCCTCGCGTTCATCATCGCCGGTAGTACCGGTCTTGGCATAATAATAATAAGGAGATCCGTCCTTCAGCATGCTTCCGAGCCGGGCCGCGGTGCCACTGAAAAGGGCCTGCTTCATGCCGGTAAAAACACTCTCCCGCATCAGGGAAAGATAATTGCTGTATACCACGCCATGATCTACATAAAAGGGATAAAATACAGTACCTGTCGCATAAGGATTCAACGTCAGCGAATAATTCCTGTTCTGGGTGACCAGTTTGCCAAAAGCATCCAGCATTTTTACGGGTGCGATCATTACCTGGCTGCTGCCTTTGACATGACCGCGGAAAGATGACATGAATACTTCATTGGGCCTGCTCATATTCATA
The DNA here is from genome assembly GCA_964431095.1 of uncultured Chitinophaga sp. Classification (GTDB taxonomy): domain Bacteria; phylum Bacteroidota; class Bacteroidia; order Chitinophagales; family Chitinophagaceae; genus JJ008. The sequence continues at coordinate 3,442 of CAYSIU010000120.1, forward strand.
CCTGTCCCTTTTTGATCAAATAAGGCATACTCTGGCAAAATAAATCCTGATTTTTTTGAGAGCCCATTGAAAAGGGATGAGTCATAGGACGAGGTGAACCTGTCAAAACGCTTCCCGCTCCGGTAGGTATAAATTCCATAATTGTTGAACAAACCTATGGATAGGAAAGAACTGTCGGATCCAAAATTCGCCCTGCCGTTGATATAACCCGGCCAGTTCTCAAAACCGTTGAGCCAGTATTGCTGACCATTATAGCTGAAATAAGGCCAGTTGAGTCCCGGTTCAGGATCTTGTTTCTCAAAATGATTCAGGAGCAGCGATTGCAGGTCTTGTTTGGAGTAAGAACCCAGTAACAGGATGTTTGAATGATAATAATTGTCTGAATATTTGAGGTAATCCGAAACGCTGGCAATACGCCCGTTGTTTTTTTCAAAATCATATTCGCCTACTTTTTCGCCACCGAAAAAATGCTGCTTCTGGGAGAAACCCTCGGCTGCAAAAGCATCCCAGTTCAGGTTGAGCTGTGAGGCGATGGCCGTAAAAACAATCGGTTTCAAAGTGGAGCCAGGTCCCGGGTTCAATCGCAATAAGTTGATATTCCCTATCTCTTTTCTCAGAAGGGATTGCGAGATCTGCCCATTTTCGCCGCGAACTGCTTTGATAAAACCCGCTTTGTCATTGGGGTCGGGCCGGTTTATTTCTTTGATAAAATCGGGCATCGCAATCAATCGCCCGTTCCCATCGGCTATGCAAATCCCATATTCCGCCCCTTTTTTATAGGCGGTATCCGTATCGATCATTTGCCGGATCCTTCCGGACAGGGAATCCGTCAATTCTTTATCCAATGAAACAAAAACATTTTTCTTCGAAAGATTCTTCGCCGAGTAACCGGATGAAATACTTTCCGCGAAATTCCGGGCCCAGATAAAATCGCGTCCCAGGGGGTACATATAAAAACGGCTCCCGTTTACATAATAATTTTTCATAAAAGCATCGGGTTCCAGCACCAATACCCTGTCATGCCCGTCGCTAAAACCCGTGAAAAGAATACGATCGGGGTTTCGTAATGCCAATGTATCATTGCTCCCCAGCAAGATCTTTCCCGTGGTTGTCTGTAAGATCAATGATGTCGCCGATCGATTGATGAGACAAAGCTGTTCAGGTAAACCGTCGTCTTTCGGATTTTTGAAGACCCATTGCAGCTGATCGGAAAGGATGGTACCTGGTTCTTCGCTGAAACGATTCAGTTTTTGATGGGTTACCGTTCCATCTTTTGCATCCCATAAAGTGATATTGTAATTACTGGAATCACCAAATACATTACCCGCCCAGGATTGCTGCAGGTGTGGCGGCGGTTCGACCCGGAAATAATTATCATTTACAGCGAGGACTGGTTTGCCTGAATTCAGATCGAGGTAGAGTAACCGGTTGGGGTCCAGGTGCCTGGAAAACCCGCTCCGGCTGTATTCCTCGATTTCCTTTGAAAAGAACTTTCCCGCATCGTTCAGGAACCCCGCTGCCGCCAGTTTTCTCAATGTATCGGCAAACAGGCGGTCCTTTTTTGTTACCGGTAATTTGCGGGTGACAATCGCCGTATCAATTTCATCGAAGATCGGTTGTAGCCTGGTATCGATATAACTATCCATGTTCTTTGCAAGGTCCGTTACTTCAAATCCCCTGTTTTTATTAAAAGAAGGCTTCACAAAGAAAAGCATCAGGGCCAGCCCGATAAATACGATCGCTCCGGGGATCAACTTCCGGCGGTTAGGATATCTTTCCAGGGAAATATTCCTGAACAGCATTACGACCCCGATCAGCAAAATCGAGGGAAATAGGATCGATTGTTTGCTGAGTATACTTCCAAAGGGAAGATCCTGGCCGAAGAAAATATATCGTCCCGTGGCCGCCAAAATGACAAGGAGGGCGGTGATGAGTAAATAATTTAACAGGGAAAAACCGGTGGTGAGGGTCGGGTAATGCAGATTGACCCGGTTGGTGAAATCCGGGTACAGCTTATAGAATGAAGCCAGTAAAGCAACAGGCAATAACAATAGCAGTACATACAACAAAACGGACCACCGTCCATGCTCCGCGATGAGAAAGCGGCTCGTCACCAGGTCGGTGGCCTGTGCATTGTACTTCGCTCCTTTATTCTGGGGTGCGTGCGGAAGTAAATGAAAACCGGCCGTATTGACCCGGGGATTGTTCTTTTCATAGATAAATGTATTAATGAACCATTGATTTTGAGCGGCACGGATGACCGGCTCATAGGTTTTACCTTCTCCATAAGCTTTTTCAATGGTCTTCTCCACCGGTTCTGTCATTACATCAATACGATAACGGGTAATAGCAGCTTTTTCAAGGATCCTTTCTTTTGGAAAAAAAAGAAAGGCGCTGATAAATAAAAAAACGGCTGAAGCCAGCCCTGTGCCCATTCTTTTTTTCCTGGCAGAGTGATGCATAAGCCGCACCAGCGTATAAGAGATGATCCCTGCAAAGAATATATACCCGATGGCATACAGGGAAATGGGTAGTTCCAGCAGCCATTTGAAAATATAAGGAGCGTACAGCAGATTCACAATGAAAAGCAACAGGTACATTCCCCCCAAAAAAGCAAACAGTCCCGCGTTTTTCTTGCTGCCGGCCGAAAGCCCTGCAATGGCATAATTGATACAAAGAAATGCTTCATTGAATAAAAGAAAATTCAGGAAGATGATAGCAAAACCCATATCCACAAAAACAAACAGCCCCAGTAAGCTGACCGACAGGAGGATCTTTACAGGGTTATTGATGATAATGTCCAGGGCATTCCCGGTTTTGATCTCCCACCAGCTCTTCGCGGCCGAAGCAACGAGCGGGGAGTATCTGTAAGAGATAAAAATGTAAAAAAAATAAAAGAGCACCAGCAGCAGGGCGAGGTGACGACAGGTAGTCGGATCAAAATTTTTCACCGCAGCAACAGCAGCCCCGGTCAGTAACAGAAGGGTCCAACTGCCAAAAAATAATCTTTTGGCATTGCTTCGTTTAACGAAAGGGATCTTTTGGGCGGCTTCTGTTAACCTTTCTTCGTTTATCCAATCCCGGTTTCCAGACAGGCTGAACGGTATATTCAGCAAGAGCGCAGCCTTTCGCCGGATAAATGCGTAAGCATATTTTAAGAAGCCAAAACCGAAAATGATGGCTAAGGCCAGCCCGGCGAAAAGGATGACGCCAAAATTCCAGAAACTGTTTAATTGTTGCAGTGAAGGCAGATCCAGTCCTTCATAAGGAGGAAAACTCTTGTACCGCCAATACAAAAAGAAACGGGTAGTGAGCATGACCATACTGACACAGGACAGTAATTGCCATACCCAACTAAGCTGGTTGGCTGGTTTGAGCCATGAAGTGGCGAAAACCAATAGGAAAAAAAGGAACAAAGAGCCAAATATCAAAAACTGCCACAGGCGCGCAGGTAAGGTCCAACCGCCAAAACTCCAGTCAAATGAATTCTGCACCGAGAATACCCAACTCAGGCTGGTGGACTTTACTGGTAGCAGCAGTGTATTATTAATAATATTGACGGAACGGGAAGGTTCTTTCAAATACACTGCCTTCAGCTCCAAAGGCGCGTTGGCCCTGTCTTTACGATAACTCAACAGAACCGGTGAAAAATCGACCGAACTGTCCTTATCAAAAACGGAAAATAAAAAACCCTCATTGAAAACTGCAGGCAAGTCCTGTATATCCTTTGTATCCCCCACCAGGAACTTACTGACCGGGTGTGCCCCTATATCCCCGGGCATACCCTGGTTATTTTCTTCGGTCATGGGATAAGAAACCGGGTAATAGTTTGTCAATCTGAAACTATCCGCACCGAGATATGTCACCCTGAACCTGTTCTTCTTATATTCCGGGAATCCCATGCCCCAGGCAATAATGGATTTATCCGGAATGACGGAAGTAAACGCCAGTTTGTCTCGCTGCAGGGTGTTCTCATCATATTTAATCATTGCCGCATACCGGAATAAGCGGCCGGATAAGAAATAGTTTAATTCCCCTGCCTCTTTGCCCTTGATATCCCACA
>CAYSIU010000121.1:0-7500 GCA_964431095.1 uncultured Chitinophaga sp.
GAATGTGCTGCTTGCTCAATAGACCCAGCCTTTATCTTCGCACAGTTCCAGGTTTAACCGGCTTTTTAAATCAACACCCAGTGGATAGTTCATCAGGGTGGTCATATAATAATACCCTGTTGCATCATATTTCAACCCCGTACCATAACCGACCCTGAATTGTGATTGGGCCGCCCTGGGGATATCCACCATATACACTTTTGTTTTATCCACGGTGGAAGCTTCACCATTCACAGCAGGTAAATTGATTTTCTTACTGGGGAGTTTATTGAGGAAGGCCAATTTGGGGACAACCTCTTCTTGTTTTACATCGCCCACTATCACCACTTTCGCCCCTTTGGAGGTCATATTATTGTTATAGAAATTCTCCACATCCTGCAGTTTCAGGTTTTTGATCGTGTATTCCGTTCCATTCTCACTCATGCTGAGGATATTGTTGGGGCCATAATTGATCTTAGCAAAAACAATATCCGCCACAGCCGAGGGATCCGACTTGGTTTGTTTGAATCCTTCCAGCCGTTGCCGCTGGATACGGCTGAACGCCGCATCGGTGAATTTGGGATTCAGCATCCTTTCTTCCACGAGCGCCAGGGTTTTGTCCAGGTTCTTTTTCAATGTTTGAATAGTGAACATAATGCCATCGAACCTGCTGTTCACGGATACATTACTGCCCAGTTTCTGCAGTTCCACAGCCATCTGCTCGGCAGTATAGTTCTTTGTATCCTCATTCATCATACTGCTGAACATGCTGGCCAACCCGATCTTGGATGTATCGTTGGCCTGGAGCAGGTGACCACCGGGAAGTGTTATGTTAATTGTAACAGTGGGAAGCTCGGTAGTTTCGGTGCCGATCATTTTAACACCGTTCGGCATATCCTTTCTCCAGAACTTCGGAACTTTTACCACGGGGTTCGGACCACTACCCGGAATCCTGCTGCGGTCGAAATTATCTTTTGCCTTCATGTATTTCAGCCCGGCATACCCATAGTCAGGTGCTTTATAATGGGTAGAATCAATCTTGTAGTTATTTTCTGCCGCGATCATTTTCTCCTGTCCTTTCGGCAAAACGCTCAGGTATACGGCGTGTTTTCCCTTAATGTATTGGTTATACACCCGTATCACATCTTCTTTGGTCACGGCCTGGTACATTTTGATCAGGTCGGCGATCTTATTGGGGTTACCGGTAAAGGTTTGGAAAGAAGCTAATTGGGCACCCTTTCCCTGTACGCTCTGCAAACCGTTGATGAGCTGCGATTCTATCCCGCCTTTGAACTTGGCGATATCATCATCGGTTACACCCCTTGCTTCAAAAGAATCCATCGCAAGACGGAACAAAGTATCTATGCGGGCCAATGTTTTTCCCGGTGAAGGGATGAGTTGAAAAATAAATTCACCGGACAGTTCGGAAAGCTGGCTGAAGGCACTGGCCTGCAAAGCCGTTTGCTTTTTTACCAATTGCTGGTAAAGAACTGAATTCTTTCCCTGTCCCAGCACCTGTGCCAGGCAGGCAAGAGCCCCCATATCTTTATGATAATTTGGTACGGAAGGAAAGACAACCGAGAGGAGAGGAAGCTTTGCATAATTGTCAGTATAAGAAACATAACGATCCTGGTCAAGCATCGCAGCCGGAACCACCACCGGGCTCACTTCAGGACCACGGGGGATCGGGCCGAAATATTTTTCCGTGAGTTTCACCACATCTGCCGTTTTCACATCCCCGGCCACCGTTACCGTTGCATTGTTAGGGCCATACCAACGGAGAAAAAAATTCTTCAGGTCGTTCACATTCACCCGGTTCAATTCTTCCACGTACCCAATGGTGAGCCAGGAATAAGGATGACCATACGGGTAAAGATTTTTTGAAGCCACTTCGCTCGCCAATCCATAGGGCCGGTTGTCATAGTTCTGTCCCCTTTCATTTTTTACAGTGGAGCGCTGGATCTCGAATTTCGGTTGAGTAACCGCATCGAGTAAGAACCCCATCCGGTCAGCTTCGAGCCATAGCATTTTTTCCAATTGATTGCTGGGGACTGTTTCAAAATAATTGGTGCGGTCGCGGTTGGTGCTTCCATTCAGCGTGCCACCCGCTTCCGACACGATCTTGAAATGCTGTTCGTCGGCTACATGGTCGCTGCCCTGGAACATCATATGTTCAAAGAAGTGGGCAAAGCCGGATTTGCCGATCTCTTCCCGGGCCGAGCCCACATGGTAGGTGACATCTACATAGACGATGGGATCGCTGTGATCTTCATGAACGACCAGGGTCAGTCCGTTGGGCAAAACGTATTTTTCATAAGCAATGACAATTTACTTGCCTTTTTTGTTAACATTTTCCAATAGTTTTGCCTGCCCTTGCAGAAGGCCGGCAAAAGCTGTGCAGAGGCATATTAGCAAGAAAGTTCTTTTTTTCATGTCAGGTTGATTTAGGGGGAGGGCAAAGTAAGAAAATCTTCATTCCGAACCATCGCCATTTATCATTTAGATTTTATCCCGGCCTCACTCTCTCAAGAGTTAAGGAAAGACATTCAAAAGATTAATTATATCTGCGGCTGAACTAATTTTGTATTTAAAAATATAACTATGAGCACAGTAACGCGCCACGACCATGAAATAGATTATAAGATATATGGTGAAGAACTTCAATTTGTTGAAATAGAGCTTGATCCCAATGAAACGGCTATCGCCGAAAGCGGCGCTATGATGATGATGGATGATGGTATAGAGATGCAAACACTTTTTGGGGATGGGTCGTCCCAACAGCCCTCCGGCTTCCTGGGCAAGCTGATGAGCGCCGGGAAAAGGGTTCTCGTTGGTGAAAGCTTATTTATGACCGCCTTTACCAATACCGGACAGGGAAAAAAGAAAGTGAGTTTTGCAGCTCCTTATACCGGCAAGATCATCCCGGTCGATCTGCAGCAACTCGGGGGTACCATCATTGCCCAGAAAGATGCTTTCCTCTGTGCGGCAAAGGGAGTCAGCATCGGCATTTATTTCCAGCGGAAACTGGGGGTCGGTGTTTTCGGGGGAGAAGGATTCATCATGGAGAAAATAGAAGGAGATGGAATGGCATTCCTTCATGCAGGCGGTTATATCCTGGAAAGAAATTTAAATGCCGGCGAGATCCTGAAGATCGATACCGGTTGTGTCGTCGCCTATACACCCACGGTTCAATTTGATATTGAGTTCATAAAGGGGATCAAGAATTTTATGTTTGGCGGCGAAGGTTTATTCTTTGCTAAACTGCAGGGACCGGGTAAAGTGTGGATCCAGTCACTGCCAATCAGCCGGCTGGCGACTAGATTGGTGGAATATGGCACCTGGCATCGCAAAGAAGAAGGAAGTATATTGGGAGGATTGGGGAATTTATTTGACGGAAGAGAATAGGAGTCAGAAGTCCGAAGCCGGTAATGAAATATAATCAGAATTCAAATTCCTTCACGCTATCGTCCTGCAGGATTTCACTGATGAATTTCTCATGATTTTTTTCAGAACCCTGTACAATCCATATACCGCTTAGCATGTTTTCGTTACGTGTCTGTGCCCCTCTTTTGAACCGGAGCCGGTGATGCATGAATCTTTTTTCGTAAAACTTCAGCTTGCCTTCATCATAGTTACAGACAATTTTATAGCTCCTTACCTGGTTAATGCGATCGATATAACTTTCCAGCCGGGTCAGTAGTACCAGGACCAACAGGGCGAGAATAGTGGCAAAGCCTGCATAGAGGTAATAGCCAGCTCCAATTCCCATTCCGATGGACGCAGTGGCCCAGATGGCGGCAGCCGTGGTCAACCCGGTTACGTGGTTATCACTTTTAAATATGACGCCGGCACCAAGGAACCCAATGCCGCTGGCAACAGCCACAGCTATCCGTTCTGGTTCGGTGGGATTGATTAATGCGGAGAAAATGGTAAACATGCAAGAGCCCAGGGAGATAAGTGTCATCGTGCGGAAACCCGCCGATTTACTCCGGTATTCCCTTTCGGCGCCGATGATACCCCCGGCAATTACGGCCAGGGCTATGCGCAGAAGAATTGATTCAGTTATTGTCATAAGACAAAATTATTTTGGTCTGCCCGGTGAATGCAGCAATCCTTTGTCATAATCGATGGAATATTCTTTGAAATCCTTTTCTACCTGATCTGCATATTCTCCGGCGAAGACCAGAAGAGGTTCTTTCCAGTCCTTGTTTATGGCGAAATGGATCAGTTCATCGGTGATAGCAGAGCCATCCCTTCCACCGCTCCGGAGCTGGGCAGAGGCAGTAAGCGTGCCCAGGTTATTCATTAGCAATGGCTGATCTTCCCGGAGGGCTTCAAACTGTGAGAAGCTGATCTTATCGGCTTCGGGTTGGATCCATTTCACGATATACCATTCATCTCTGAATGATAAAGTACCCAGTCCGCCGGGTGTGATGTGTTGCATCCTGAACTGGACCCCGCTGATACGTTCAGCATGGTTGGCCCAGGCGGGTTGGTTGGCCTGTATATATTTTTCGAGAGAGGAAGCCAGGGCCTGTTTTATCACCAGCAGGTATTTTTTTCCGGTACTGGTATCAGTCGCCAGTGCCAGGTAACGGTCGATCCCGATGCTTCCTGTTCCAGCGATCAGGATGGCGGCATCATGGATTTTGCGTTGGCCCTTTCCTCTTGTCATATCCAGCCATTCCTGCACTGTCTTTATCAGCTCTTTCCGGAGTGTTGGATCAAGCGTGAATATCCTTTTCTTATCAATCTGCAACCGGGTATAACCGGAATTTTCGATCGCTCTTTCCTTCACCAGTTTTTTCTCTTTCCGGGTGGCTACTTTATCCAGGAGCAGTTTTATCAACCCTTTTGCAGTGCCGTTTTCCACCGTAACGGGTTTGCCGGTCTGCAAAGTGCCCGTATACGCATCGACCAGGGTGGTTAACAGGAGTTCCGTGTACTTTTTTTTATAACCTGTTTCCCGGCAGGCAAGGATCACGCTGACCAGTAAGCGCGACAATTCGAATAAACAGGGCCCGAGAATACCCTCGTCGAAATCATTGATATCAAAGTACACTTCCCGGTCCTTTCCTTTAAAACTTCCAAAATTTTCAAGATGCAGGTCGCCACACAGCCAGGTGTTGGGGCTTTCGGGGAGATGATAGCGTTGAATATCCTCGTAGAAAAGATGACAACTGCCCCTCAGGAACCGAAAACTGTTTTCGCGCATGGCGGCATATTTCAATTGCACTTTTTGCGGGTCGCGCGAACTGTTGTATTGTAATATACGCTGGCTGATACCGGGCAAGAAAGGAATTTTGCCATGAATTTACTTTATCCGTTGTACATGGCAAACGGGTAGCTATTTGATATGCGGGTAATCGCGGACCAGCATCAGCTCATAGTCTGGATTGTTCTTCAATTGCTGAATGACATAATGGAGTCGTTGAACATCTTCGTCTCTCTGAAATGACTGGTCGTGGGCCAGGATGACTACGTTTCCAGGCGTCCGGGTCTTTTCAGCATCCAGCATATTCCGGATCCGGCGCAGGAGCAGTTCCGTATCGGGATCGGCTTCCAAACTTTTATTATCAAAGAACCACTCCACATCCCACCCGATGATATTGAATCCCGCATCATGCACAGAGTCAATGCTGGGGCGACTTTCCGCAATATCAGTATGATTGATCGTATCGATCCGCCAGGCATTGCGGCCCGGCATCCGGACTATTCTTTCCTTAAAGCCCAGTACCTGTTGATTGCGTTCAACATCTTTTACCACCGCTGAAGGTTGCTGGTAATATTTTGTATAATGATTCAGGGCATGGGTATAGCTGTGATTGCATAATTCAATCACACTGTCGGCCCGGAGAAGTTTCCAGGCCTCTTGTTGCTCGGGGCTGTCATATACGTGCTTTCCTACAATGAAAAAACTGGCCGGGATCTTTTCTTCTTCCACGGCTTTCAGCACATTCAATGTTCCCTTATTCGGACCATCATCAAACGTAAGATAGATATGCTGTTTTGGGGGCTCTTCTTTGGCTTTTTGGATAGAATCAAGCCTGGCTTTTTCCGACTGTTTGATGCGAGCACTGTCAATAACAGGTTTTATAATAACCGCTTCTTTTTTCTTTTCATGACAGGAAACAATGAAGAGAAGGCTGAACAATAAACAGGAAAAAATGATCGAAGATGAGAACCTGGCCGTTTGATCCCGGGTTTCGTCCGGATCGGCATTGTTTTCCATACTGGCGGGTGGCTTTTTTAATCAGGATATGAAAATATACAGGAAACAGCGTTGCTCATAATTTTTTCCGGTTAAAGAAAGATTAAAGTCAGGCCTGGGATTTTTGTCGGGGCAGGTTTCCTGTAGGCTTCTATTCATCTGTACACATCGGTGAAACCTGTGGGAAAAGACCGAAACTGGGAATGCCTCCGGTTCTCACGGGTTTCACAGATGCAGACACAAGCAAAGCAAAATAGATTATGATTCTAATTTCTTCGCATCGGTATTCAGGAAAGGTTTCAGCAAGTCAATAGGAACCGGGAAAATCGTTGTCGAATTTTTTTCTGTAGCGATCTCTCTGAGTGTTTGCAGGTAACGAAGGGTGAGGGCGCTGGGCTGTGCTGACAGGATTTGCGCAGCATCCGCCAGGCGTTGGGAAGCCTGGTACTCCCCCTCTGCCGCAATGACCTTGCTGCGGCGTTCCCTTTCCGCTTCCGCCTGTTTGGCCATGGCCCGCTGCATTTCCTGTGGCAGGTCAATCTGTTTTACTTCCACATTGGAAACTTTCACACCCCAGGGTTCGGTATGGGCATCAATGATCTGTTGTAATTTCTGGTTGATCTTTTCTCTTTGTGAAAGGAGATCATCGAGATCCGATTGTCCCAATACGCTCCGGAGCGTGGTTTGTGAAAGCTGGGACGTGGCAACCAGGAAATTTTCCACGCCTACGATCGCCTTTTGCGGCTCAATGACCCGGAAATAAACCACCGCGTTCACCTTGATGGAAACGTTATCCTGTGTAATGACATCCTGTGTGGGCACATCCATGACCACAGTGCGGAGACTGACCCTAACCATTTTATCGATCACGGGAATAAGCAGGATCAGCCCGGGTCCCTTGATGCCATTGTTGCCGATCAGTCGCCCGAGGCGGAAAATAACACCCCGCTCATATTCACGTAGTATCCGGATGGCATTGGCAAGGATAATGAGGACAAAGACGACAATGACTGAAGCAATGACAGGAAATTGTTCCATACAATTGGTTTAAAAATTAACTATTGATTTTTTCAACATACAGCTTCAGGTTTTTCATGGCTTTCACCCGTACCTTATCTCCTTTGCCGATGGTGCCTTCCAGGGATTCAGCATTCCATGTTTCGCCTTGTATCCCTACAAGGCCAAGGGGTTCGAGTGTGCTCAACGCTTTCCCCGTAGCGCCGATCAATCCTTCTATACCCGTATTCACTTTTCTTCGTTGGGCTCTTAATCCCAGCCCGATCACGAATAGAAAAAACAACGCGGTAACA
>CAYSIU010000122.1:0-7460 GCA_964431095.1 uncultured Chitinophaga sp.
GCAATCTCTTTCCTTTTCCCAGCCTGCTATCTTCCATGGCTGCAGCAGCCTGGAAACCGCTTGCGGTAGCCCCCGGACAAAGAGCCGTTACCGTAACCCCGGTACCCCTGAGCTCATTGGCGATCGCTTCGCTGAAATGCAACACATAGGCTTTTGTTGCATAATAAACGCTCATGGTCGGGCCGGGCTGAAAAGCAGCAGTAGAAGCGACATTCATCACCTTACCTGACTTTCTTTCAATCATAGCGGGCAGGAACAACCAGGTGAGGTAAGTCAATGCCGTGATGTTCAGGTTGATCATCTGCTGCTGTTTGTTCCAGTTACTCCGATGAAAGAAACCAAAATCGCCAAACCCTGCATTGTTTACCAGGTAATCAATCGAAATGTTTTGCCCCCTGCAATACTCAAATACTTCTTGAGCACTTTGATCATTCCCCAGGTCCTTTGCCAGGACCCGAACGTTGACCCCCTGTTGTTGCAGTTCAGCCGAAAGCTCTTTCAACTTTTCTTCATTACGCGCCACCAGGACCAAGTGGATCTTATCTTTTGCAAACAAACGCGCCAGTTCAAGACCAATTCCGGAAGATGCCCCGGTGATCAATGCAGTTTTCATCGTCATCTATTTTTTGATTATCTCCACCAGCTTTTCATCAAGCGGGGAAACCGAAGCACCGAAATAATGGGTTAGCCTTCCCTGTTCATCAACAATGTATTTGCAAAAATTCCAGGAGGGCTGTCGGTTGTTCCATCCGTTTTGCATGGAATCGGTCAGCCACCTGTAAACACTGTTTTGATCTTTCTCTTTGATAACAATGCTTTTTTTTGCCAGGGGAAACGTGACCCCATAATTCAATTTGCAGAATTGGGCGATCTCCTCATCATTGCCCTTTTCCTGCTCCTTGAAATCATTGGCCGGAAACCCGATGATCAATAGACTATTTTTATTTTCCTCATAGAGTTTTTGGAGCTCTTCGTATTGATTTGTGTAGCCGCAATCGCTGGCCGTATTCACCAGCATAATTTTTTTCCCTTTTAGCGTGGTGAAATCGAGGGTGTCGCCACTGTTCATCAAGGTTTTTAAAGAGTAAAACGAAACCGGGGGTTGCTTCTTTTCATGCACGAGTCGGGTACTATTTTTCCCCCACAACCGGGTCCACCAGATCCACGCGGGGTAGATTGCTTTCAGCACTTTTTGCCGGTAGGTCATATGTTTTGAATTACGGTTCACGATCTCCACGTAAACTGCAAACGCCGCCAGGAATATTATAAGAACAATGGCTGCGCGTTTTAGTTTTTTCATTTTGCTATTTCAGCAGGAATTTCAGCAATTTCAGTTTCCCTTTCATGGGCGGGTATTTCAAAGCCGGGTCAAACCAGGTGGGAGTCCTCATCACCGCTTTGTAGTGGGTGAACACATCAAAGGTATGCTTACCATGGTAACTCCCCATGCCGCTTTGCCCGATGCCGCCAAAGGGCAAGTGGTGATTGGTGAATTGAAGGGCGGTGGTATTGATGCCCGCTGTACCGAACTGGATCTTCTCCATCCATTCTTTTTCTTTTTTCCGGTCAGCCGTAAACAGGTAGAAGGAGAGCGGGTTAGGGTTGTGGCGAATAATAGCCATGGCCTCCTCTTTCTCCTTAAATCCAAATACCGGCAGGATCGGTCCGAAAATTTCTTCCTGCATCACCGGCGCATCTATAGCTACGTTTTCGAGCAAAGTAGGTGCTATAAAAAGTTTTGACCGGTCGTGTTGCCCACCAAAAACGATCTTTCCCTGGGATAAATAACTTACTAACCTGTCAAATCTCTTTTCGTTGATGATCTTGTTATAACCATAAGTGGCAGAAGGATCTTCCCCATAGAACCGCCGGGTGGCTTCCCTGATCTGATCCAGTAATTTATTTTTTACTTCTTCCTGAACCAGTAAATAATCCGGCGATACACACATTTGCCCTGCATTGGTAAACTTTCCCAGGGCGATCCTCCTGGCGGCTACTTTAAGATCAGCATCCGCCTCCACCACGCAGGGATCTTTTCCACCCAGTTCCAGGGTAACGGGAATCAGGTCCTTTGCCGCCATCTGGCAAACCATTTTTCCAACAGGGATACTTCCTGTATAAAATACATGATCAAACCGGAAACCGCTCATCATGGCCGGTACTACTTCAGCTCCTTCACCCTGTGCGATTCCCACATGGTCTTTTGAAAAAGTTTCCGTTATTATTTTTTCGATAATGTCCGCAGTGGCAGGGGCGAATTCACTGGGTTTTACCATTACGCAGTTCCCCGCTGCAATTGCGCCAGCAAGCGGGATAAGCAATAGCTGCAATGGGAAATTCCAGGGACCGATGATCAGCACAACGCCGCGGGGTGAAGGGAATAAAAAACTTTTGGAAGGCAGGTTGACCAGGTTGGTGGCGGTTTTTTGGGGCCGCATCCATTCTTTCAGGTGACGGATCGCATGATTGATCTCCTGTACCAGCAAGCCGTTTTCGGTGAACCAGCATTCTTCCGGTATCTTTCTCAGATCGGCATACAATGCATCAAATATTGCTTTCTCGTTCCGGACAATGCAGTCCTTGAATTTCTTCAACTGTCCAAGGCGAAATGCGTAGGGCTTCGTGGCCCCGCTGTCATAAAAACGGCGCATTTCATTCAATTGAATGATATCTGCCATTAAATGTAATTTTGATTGAAGTTAGGCAAAACTACACTGCCGATGACGGACGAATACTACATGATGCAGGCGCTGAAAGAGGCCAGGAAGGCTTTGGAAGATGATGAAATCCCGATCGGAGCTGTGGTGGTTGCCAATGAAAAGATCATTGCAAGGGGGCATAATATGACCGAGCGGTTGAACGATCCTACCGCGCATGCCGAAATGATCGCCCTCACTTCTGCTTTTAATCTTCTTGGAAGTAAATATTTACCCGATGCGACTTTATATGTAACCGTAGAGCCCTGCCTCATGTGTGCAGGGGCCCTTTACTGGAGTAAGATCAAAAAAATTGTGTACGGGGCGGAGGACGAAAAGAACGGGTATAAAAAAACAACGGGGTCCCACTGGCCCTTCCATCCCAAAACTGAACTGGTTCGGGGCGTGTTACAGCAGGATTGTGCTAAACTGCTGAAAGATTTCTTTAAAAAAAAGCGATAGGGAATGGCGAAAACTTTACGACCGGAAAAAGTTGAATCGCCTCAGGGCCCGGTAACCCTTTATTGATTGAAGACCCGAAAGATTTTCGAGATCAGAAACAATTCATCTTCGCCCGGGTGATCGTAAACCTCATCTCACTATTTTTGTTATCCTTTAAAACAATGACTGGATCATAAACCTTAAACGCAATCATTATGGCATTTACATTAGCACCTCTTCCTTATGCGCCTGACGCATTGGAACCGCATATCGACAGCATGACAATGCAGATACACCATGGCAAGCACCACCAGGCTTATGTGGATAACCTGAACAAAGCCATTGCCGGTACCGAACATGAAAATAAAAGTCTCGAAGAACTGGTCACCCATGCCGGTAAGATCTCACCGGCGGTCAGGAATAACGGTGGCGGTCACTGGAACCACAGTTTCTTCTGGGATACGCTCGACGAAAATGGGGGTAGTATGCCTTCCGGGAAACTGGCCGAAGCCATTCATAACACTTTTGGATCCTTTGAAACGTTCAAAGAAAAATTTGCCAATGCCGGAATGACCCGTTTCGGAAGCGGCTGGGCCTGGCTGATCGTAAAAGATGGCAAACTCGAGATCACCTCCACTCCCAACCAGGACAACCCGCTGATGGATGTAGCGGAAGTAAAAGGCAAACCCATCCTGGGAGTTGACGTATGGGAGCATGCCTATTACCTGAAATACCAGAATCGCAGGGCCGAGTACCTGACTGCTTTCTGGAACGTGGTCGATTGGAAAAAAGTAGCGGAGCGGTTTGGCGGGTAATTTTCCTGATGATAGTATACATGAAGAATGGCTGTGATGATCAACAGCCATTTTTAATTTCCTTTCCGGGAATCATTCAGCCTGTTCACAGCCTCCACCCGGTTGTTCACGTGCAGTTTGCTGTAGATATTTCTCAAATGTTTGGTCACGGTATGCGTGCTGATGTAGATGCGGTCGGCCACTTCTTTTACGATCAGGCCAGTTGACACCAGTTGTAAGATTTCATTTTCTCTTTCCGAAAGTTCTTCCAGTTTAGGTTGATTTTTCCTGGTCTGAAAAGCAGCGATCACTTTCCGCGCAATATAACGGCTCATGGGTGCCCCGCCCTGCTGTAATTCCTTCAATGAATCAATGATCTGCTGTGGCAGGGAGTCCTTCAGGATATACCCGCTGGCGCCATTTTTCAGTGCGTTAAATATGTAGGCATCATCGTCGTAAAACGAACAGACCATACACTGCGTCACCGGTATCTCTCTTTTGATAGTACCGATCAGCTCAATACCGCTTTTACCCGGTAATTTAATATCTACAATCGCAATATCAGGAGGATGCTGAAGAATATGCGGCAAAGCTTTTTCTGCAGAAGGGTAACTGTGAAGCAGGAGGAAAGAGCCGGAATGATTGATCAGCGTTTCAAGTCCTTCCCGGTAATGTTTGTCATCTTCTATCACAGAAACCGTAACCAAGTCTTATTATTTAGTAAACAATATACTGAATTAATAAGTCTCCCGCTGCGTTCTTTAAGGAACGGGATCATAACCACTACCTCCCCAGGGATGACATCGTGAGATCCTGCGGATGGCAAGCCATAAGCCTTTCAACAGCCCGTATTTTTTTAATGCTTCCGCCGCATAATGGGAACAGCTGGGGGTAAAGCGGCACCGGGGTCCGATCCATGGCGAGATGATCCACTGGTAGAGCTTGATCAGCAGGATGAAGGGAAGGCTAAGTATGCGGAATATTGCTTTCATCAATGTTCCTTACGAGTTTATTGACGACCTGGCCGATGCTGTCGTATACCATTTTATAAACCGGTACTTCCTGCGCTGTATAAGTCAAAAAAACATGAAATCCCCTGTTCAGCAATTTCAGTTTTTCCTGCAAGGGGTTTTTTTGCAGGCGCCAAGCCTCCCGCACCAGGCGTTTGACCCGGTTCCGGTCAACCGCCCTTTTGAAATGCCGGGAACTAACTCCAACGCCAAACCGCAATTCGTACTTATTTACCGGAGTATAAACCACCCGGAAAGGAGAAACGTTAAGACCCCGCCCTTTTGTGAAAAGCTGCTCAATGGCCTTCCGGCTTTTGAGCCGTTCCTGCTTTCCCAATGTGAATTTTTTTGCCACTGCCCGGAAGCGATTTAGAACAAAATAGCCCTTCGAAAGGGCTATCCATAAACAGGTTTATCCAGTGATGCAGCTTGCACTGCAGAAAGACCGGTCGAAGTTCTACTTCAGTTTTCTTTCATCAGAAACCGACAGTTTTTTACGGCCTTTTGCTCTCCGGCTCGCCAGTACTTTGCGGCCATTGGCCGTTTGCATTCTTTTCCGGAATCCATGCACTGTCTTACGGCGCTTACGATGGGGTTGAAATGTACGTTTCATAATCAGTTCTTCTTTTTCACTTTTTAGCAGCCGCGGACTTACCGACCCCGGCAGTATGAAAGGACGGCAAAGGTAAGGGATTGAACGGAGCCATAAAAACGGCGAGACTGTTTTTTTAGCGCCTTTATTTCCCGGAAAAAAACAAATAATCTCTTATAAATCAACATGCCGGGAGGAAACAGGTTCCCCGTAAAAAACGAGGCCGTGGTTATCAAAATCCGTGGTGGAATCTGTGGTGTAAAATACCCGCTTCCCTTTTTTACTGCAGCGGCTTTCTATTTCGGGATGACGCTGTAAATAATCCACCAGGCTTTCGGCCACGATGGCCCCCTGCGATATAAGCTTTACTCCCACCGGGAGATGTTCTTCTATTTTTTGCTGCAATAAAGGGTAATGTGTGCAAGCCAGCAGTACCACATCAATATTTTCCCCTAATTCAAAAAGATGGTGCAGGTTTTTCTTTACAAAAAAATCAGCACCATGCCCGCTGTATTCATTATTCTCGACCAGCGGCACCCAAAGGGGACAGGCTTCCTGGTATACTTTCAAACCGGGAAAAAATTTCGCTATCTCCATCGGGTAGGATTGAGAAGATACCGTTCCTTGGGTAGCCAGGATACCGACATTTTTTGTTTCAGAGAAATTTCCGATGATCTCTGCTGTCGGTCTGATCACTCCCAATACCCTTTTCCCGGGATCGATCTCCGGCAAATCATTTTGCTGGATCGATCGTAACGCTTTTGCCGATGCGGTATTACAGGCCAGGATGACCAATGAACAACCCTGCTGAAAGAACCACTTCACGCATTGCAGTGTATAATGGTAGACGGTATCAAAAGAACGATTCCCATACGGGGTCCTCGCATTATCACCGAGGTAGAGATAATCATATTGGGGAAGACGTTGTACGATTTCCTTTAAAACCGTAAGTCCCCCATAACCCGAATCAAAAACACCAATTGGATTTTCTTCCTGCATCTTACAAAAATACTGGGTAAAAAATAACCCCGGTTATTCACCGGGGTCGCGCTCATTGATCCTTTTGTTTCTTTACTTGCCGGTTGTTTTATTGGGCAAGGTCAGTTTCAGTTTAGCTGCGACCAGTACAATAATATCATCCCCGTCCGGCGCTACGAGGAATGCTTCTTTGCTCATTACGTGGGTGTATCCTTTTTCCTTGGCCACCTGCCGGATGGCATCATATACTTTTTTATACACCGGGGCCAGTAATTCGGATTGTTTACGATCCATCTCCTGGTTTACGATCTGTTGCCAGTTTTGTATCTGGTAGATGAGCGTCGGTAATTCCTGTTCGATCTGTTTGCGGACAACGGCAGGTGTTTTCAGGGAGTCTTTGTAAACGCTTTCCTTATATTGGTAAAGAAATACAATCTGCGCATAGCGCGGGTTGATCGAATCATTCTGGTAGCGTTCGAGCATTGAATCGAGTTTGGCGGTTTCAGGCATCAGCCCCACCACGTCATCCACCCGGATATAACCGATCTTGACCTGCGCACCCGCATTCTCCGAGAACACAAGAACGGTGGTTATAAGAAATAAGGAAAGAATTTTTTTCATTTGCTTTGTTTTTTTATCCGCCGGTTCATCCTCACCGGGCGATTGATTGATTATATATGATTCCTTTTAAAATGTTTTCGTTGCTTGCTAAACAGGGGCCTTGGGTTTTCTTTAACAGTTCTGGCTGGTAACAGATCAGTTCCGCACCCCTAAATCCTTCAGTACATCCTCGCTTTTGTCCAGTTTAGGGTCGGCAAAGATAATGGTAATTCCCTCACTTTCATCCAGCACAAAATCATACCCTCTTTGCACGGCCATTTTCTTAACCGCATTGTATAATTTATCCTGACTAGGTTTTACCAATTCCTGTCTTTTCTTAAACAAATCA
>CAYSIU010000123.1:0-7436 GCA_964431095.1 uncultured Chitinophaga sp.
TAAATGAAACCATTTTGATCGCTAGAATCCCGGGCGTGAAGCCATTGGGGGATGTCCCGGTACCCGCCGACGCATAACTCGGTCCGTTTAGTGTGCCATCCAAATGTCCATCAAATTTTATAACGCCACCAATGGTGATTGTTGATGAAGAAGCACCCCCGGAAGTGATCTCACCTCCATTGAAAATAGCTACGATACTGCTGGCTGAAAGATTTAATTTTCCTGAAGGATCAAAACTGAGAATTCCGAAGACCCTGATGATTAATAGCGGAGTAGAGGGGTTGTAAATATTTCCCTTTACGTATAATGTAAGACCTGAAGGAATGACGGCCGTGTCTCCATCCTGCGGAACTCCGGAAGGACTCCAGTTGCTGTTAACCGACCAACCATTTCCTGAGTTTCCAATAGCGGTCTTAATTGTAGCCATCGACCTGCAGGAAAGAGATAGCAGGAAAAGGAATGCAAAAAAAGCTCTCATAACTTTATTTCTTTAAGTTATGATCCGGCTGATAACCAAATTTTGACGACGGAAATTGATCGTGTTAAGTATGGATCGGATTCTCAAAAACAGTTCGTCGTTGCCCGGTTTCAGGTATTGGATCGGGTTACTAAACGACTAAGTGTTTATAATTATTATATGAAAGTGTTACTACTTAATTTTAAAAATATAACTGACTGAAAATCAATAATGTTAATTTTGACCTCATCTTAATTTGTCAAGATCCTTTATGAGCTTTTCATCCTTACGGATGTGTTGAAATGCCATGAAATACCCAGCCACGGTGAGAAAAGGAAGAATGCAGGAAAGTGCAAGGACCGGTTTGGTCAGCTTGTTCATCTGAAGGAAATAAAGAACGATGATCAATATGGATAAAAGGAGCCCAAGCAGACAAAATTGTATTTGCTGTTTACGGTTCTTATAAAGGAATATGATAATAGAAGAAAGTATCAGGGAGCCCCCGGTGAGTATAAGAATGATAAAATTACCGTCGGCATCTATGATCCGGTGCACCGTGACGTTGTTTTGAACAGCATCCCCGACCATAAACGGGAAGATAAAGCTTAAGAGGTTTGTAAGAATCGTAAGAAGCAACCAGAGTGTTTGCCGGCGTTGGATCATGATTGAAAGCGTTACGTTTTCAAATATCCGGAAATTTATACTAACCCAACTCGGGGTATAACGGAAATTGCTGCATGAATTCTTTGACCGTGTTTTTTACTGTCGCGATTACAGAATCATCATCCGGATGCAGGAGCACTTGATCGATCATGGCAACTACAGTCTCCATATGCGGTTCCTTCATCCCCCTTGTCGTAACGGCAGGTACTCCCACCCGGATGCCGGAGGTTACAAATGGCGATTTATCATCAAAAGGCACTGCGTTCCTGTTGAGGGTAATATGAGCTTTATCCAGTGTTTCCTGTGCCTTTTTACCGGTGAGATTCTTATTCCGCAGATCAATCAGCATTAAATGGTTGTCCGTTCCCTGGCTGATCAAATGATAACCCCTGTTCACGAAAGCCGTGGCCATGGCCTGTGCATTGGCAATGATTTGTTTTCCATATACCGTGAAATCATCATCGAGTATTTCAGCAAAGGAAACCGCTTTGGCAGCGATAATATGTTCCAGTGGCCCGCCCTGCATGCCCGGGAACAGGGCCAGGTCGAGAACAGAGCTCATGGTCCGGGTATTCCCTTTCGGGTCTTTGATACCAAATGGGTTTTCAAAATCATGACGCAGCAAAATGATACCACCCCTGGGTCCCCGCAGTGTTTTATGCGTGGTAGAAGATATGATATGGCAATGATCAAATGGATCATTGAGTAAGCCTTTCGCAATTAAACCGGCGGGATGGGCAATATCGGCAAGCACCAGAGCGCCGGTTGCATCTGCAATGCTCCTGATCCTTTTGTAATCCCAATCGCGACTATAGGCCGATGCACCACAGATGATCATCTTTGGTTTTTCTTTTCGGGCAATGGTTTCCATCTGGTCGTAATCCACAAAGCCATCCTTGTTGACCCCGTAGTGCAATGCCTGATAATTCTTACCACTGAAATTAGCAGGACTCCCGTGTGTAAGGTGCCCTCCCATGCTCAGGTCAAGCCCCAGGATTTTATCACCGGCTTTCAGGCAGGCCAGGTAAACCGCAGCGTTGGCCTGCGCACCGCTATGCGGCTGTACATTGGCCCAGCTTGCATTGAATATTTTCTTTATTCTCCCGATGGCCAGTGTTTCAATTTCGTCCACCACTTCGCAGCCACCATAATAACGTTTGCCGGGATAGCCTTCCGCATATTTATTGGTGGGCACGGTGCCCATGGCCTGGAGCACCTGCAAGGAAGTAAAATTCTCGGAAGCGATCAATTCAATACCATTTCGCTGGCGTAGCAGTTCCTTTCTGATCAGATCAAAAACAAGGGTGTCTCTTGGCATGATAAAAATGGGGATTACAAATTTACCGGTTCAGATCAGAAAAATCTGCTTGTCACCATGCTTGCATCAGACATGAACCATTGAATCTTGTTGAACTATTGCTTGCAAAAATAAGCTTGCCCGGATTGAATTTTGTCTTTTGCTGAACAAGTTTTTGTTTATTTGAAAAGTATTACTTTCGTTGGCTTTGGATTCGTTTACCTCCGGAGGGGAAGGATCCCTTTATTCAAGGAACTTCATTGGGAAAGAGCTCTTCGGACAAACCACTGCGCTTCATTCATGAAAGCTATCATACCCGTGGCGGGAGCCGGCACGAAACTGCGTCCTCATAGTTACACACAACCTAAGGCCCTGATCCCGTTGGCTGGAAAAACAGTACTCAGCATCATCGTCGACCAGTTGCACCAGACCGGTATCAATGAATTTGTTTTTATTGTCGGTTACCTGGGAGATAAGATAAGAGATTACGTAAAAGGCCAGTACCCCGGCCTGAAAGCGCATTATGTACAGCAAACGGACCGGCAAGGAATCGGTCATGCCATCCGGCTTACGAAGAACATTGTGAACAATGATGAAGTGTTCGTGGTACTAGGGGATACGATCTGCGAATATGATATACAGGAAGTGCTGAAGAGCCCTCATTCAATGATCGGGATCAAAAAGGTGGATGACCCAAGGGATTTCGGAGTAGCCGAGTTAGGAGATGACGGGTTTATCAGCCATGTCGTGGAAAAACCCCAAATCCCCAAATCGAACATGGCCCTGGTGGGTGTTTATAAGATCAAAGAAGCTGTCCAAATGTTTCAGTGCCTCGAAAATAATATCCGGCAGGGTCTGCGCAGTCATGGTGAATACAGTCTCACCGATGCCCTGGATTGTATGATCCAGCTGGGGGCCCGGTTCAAATCATTTAAGGTGGAGAATTGGTTCGATTGTGGCCGCAAGGATACCTTACTCGAGTCCAATGCCACTCTGCTGAAAAAGTTCGCAGCTGCGATCGATCCCCGTTTATATGAGAACACGGTGATTGTCCCTCCGGTCAGTATCGGGGCCGGTTGTGTTATTAAAAACTCCATTATCGGTCCCAATGTGGCGATCGGCGAAAACTCGGTCATCGATTATTCCATCGTCAAGGATTCCATCATCGGCTCTTTTTCCAACCTGTTTGATATCGTTCTAAATGACTCTGTGATTGGCAGCGACACGAACCTTCGCGGAGAGACCCGCTCACTGAATATCGGCGATAATACAAGTATTGACCTGGGATAAGGGTCGTAACTTCCTACGAAGTCCTTTCCTGTATCTTGTGCCCTGTACCTTGTACCTTCATTAAATGAGCTTTTCCAACCGGGTTACTGAACTATTCAAAATTGACTACCCCATCGTCCAGGCAGGCATGATCTGGGCCAGTGGGTGGCGGCTGGCCAGTGCGGTAAGTAATGCTGGCGGGCTGGGTCTTATAGGCAGCGGATCGATGTATCCGGATGTCTTAAGGGAACATATACAGAAATGTAAATCCGCTACCACCCGTTCCTTTGGTGTAAACGTACCCTTACTTTATCCGGATATTGATAAACATATTCAGATCGTAATTGAAGAAGAGGTAAAAATAGTTTTCACTTCAGCCGGTAATCCCAAAACCTGGACCGCGGTGCTGAAGGAAAAAGGCATTACGGTGGTGCATGTGGTCAGTTCATCCAGGTTTGCTAAAAAAGCGGAAGAAGCAGGCTGTGATGCGGTGGTTGCGGAAGGATTCGAAGCCGGGGGCCACAACGGGAGGGAAGAAACCACCAGCATGGTGTTGATACCGGCCGTGGTAAAAGCGGTAAAAATACCGGTGATAGCAGCCGGGGGTATTGTGAATGGAAGACAAATGCTGGCAGCGATGGTGATGGGTGCAGAAGGAGCGCAGATGGGTAGCCGGTTTGTCACCAGTGAAGAAGCCTCTTCACATATTGAATTTAAAAAAGCCGTGCTGAATTCGGCCGAAGGAGATACGTTCCTCACCCTGAAGCAACTGACACCTGTGCGGATGATCAAGAATAAGTTTTTCCGGGATGTGCAGGAGGCGGAATGGAGAGGTGCGGCAATAGAGGAGTTAAAGACCTTATTGGGCAGGGCAAGGGCAAAAAAAGGCATGTTTGAAGGAGACCTGGAACAGGGAGAACTGGAAATCGGCCAAGGGAGTGCGTTGCTGGAGGATATTTTATCAGCCGCCCAGATCGTACAAAACCTATGGAGGGAATTTATGGACGGTTTGGCCAATCCGGTGAAAAAACTTTAATTTTATCCGCCACCACTAAAAGGATAAAGGATATGTGCAGAAGGGTTATTCACAACCATTCAAAACATAGGAAGATGAAACAGAAACCTTACCTGCTGGCAGTTTGCCTTCTGGGTTTCATCATTGCCAAAGCCAATGATGGCACTCCGGGGGATGGAAAAAAAGATGACATCAATGGTTATGTCGTTCATTCGGACACCAAAAAGCCGTTAAAGGATGTAAGCGTAACGGCGTACTTCGTTTCCAAAAAGGAAAAAGTGGTACTCACCGATGAAGACGGCAGTTATGCGTTCGATGACCTGAAACCCGGCACCTATAAACTTGTTTTTGAAAAGGCGGGATACCGGAAAATTACCAAGGAAAAAGTGGTGATAAAAACAGACGAGGCCTTTCAGCTGAATATCGAGATGATTGAGATTGGGGAATTTGAAATTATGCCTTCCCCTGTCCATTTCGGGGACATGTAGCCATTTCCCGGCAGATCGTATTAAAAAGAAGTCCCGTACCGGTTTATCCGGAACGGGACTTTGTTTTTCATGGCAACACCGGTACCGGGAACGTTAGTCCATATTTACATTAAAATCATCCTTATTCTTTTCAATACTGAATTTTTTGTGTTTTTCCAGGAAGCTGCGGTACTTGTTATACACCTGTTCGGAGGCCTTCTTCCCGTTAATGAATAGTTCGCCGTCTTTATGTTTCAGCGAATAACCTTCTTTTTTGTTGATAAGACCGTCTTGTTCCAGCCCATCCACAAACTCTTTGTATTCCATGATCCCTGCCCTTGCCTTTTCAATCTCCTCCCTGGCTTTTGACATCTCTTTTTCGATCCGGGGTTTCAGGTTCTTCATTTCCTCACTCAGTTTGTTCATTTCCTCATCCAGCTTCTTCATATCGATGTTCTTTGCCTTATCCACCTCTTCCTGGATCTTGTCCCAATTCACTTTTTCCAGCGATTCTTTGACTTCCTTTTGAATTTTGGCAGCATCGATTTCTTTCATGGCTGCTGCCAGTTCAGTTTTCATTTTTTCAAAATCCACTTTGTCGATGGAAGACTGCACTTCCCGTTTTATCTTTTCCATATCCACTTCTTTCATGGCTTTATCTATTTCCAGTTTTATTTTATTGGCATCGATCTGTTTCACCGCTTCGGCGATCTCCTGCCCGATCTTTTCGATATTCACCTTCAGCTCCGCTTCGTTGAGTTCGTCCAGCACATCGTCAAGGTCACGCACTTTTTTCTCTTTTTCAACGAATTTCTTTTTGGGGGTAGTATCATTCATCGGTTGCTGGAAATGCCCGGGTACCCGCGTGGAATCCCAGGAAACAAGCCCGGCTGTCAGCAGAATGGCCAGCAGGGCCAATAAAAAATGACTGTTTTTTAAAGAAGTTGGTTTCATACGTTGAGTTTTTAGAATGATCCCTGCAATAATGGGAAAATTGGTTCTTCACGAAATACTTCGTACCAAATATACGATTGGTTTCGTATCTTGTTACACTGAAGGCCAGATAAATAAAAATTTAACATTTGGCGGAGATGACAGGCTGTCGCGTTACGATCATTATCAGGAAAGGCTGGCGAAGCCTTTTATAGGTCCGAGCCTTTATTAATTCCTTCGGAAGGCCCAGCGGATCATTTCCTTCCAGGTCGGTTTCTTTCCATACATCAAAATACCTGTACGGTAAATCTTGGATGCAAACCAGGTAGTGAACATGAACCCCGCAACCAGGAGCAGCATGCTCAGTCCCAGTTGCCACCAGGGTACTGTGCCCGGAACTCCGTAGGGTATGCGGGCCATCATGACGATGGGGGAGCTGAAAGGAATGATACTACCCCATACGGCGACCGGTCCTGTCGGGTCATTTACCGCACTGGTCATTAATACAATAGATATAATGACCAGCATCGTTACCGGGAAACTCAGCGACTGTGCCTCCCGTACGTCTTCATTGATGGCACTCCCGATGGCTCCGTATATGGATGAATAAAAGAAAAAGCCGCTTAAAAAGTAAAAGGCAAAACAAACCAGGATAAAAGGCAGGTTAATACTGGTGAAGAAACTTTGAATGCTTCCTACCATTTGGTTGGCTGCACTGGCGCCGGCCCCACCTAATCGGGTGACATTGTAAATAACAAACACAAAAACGATCCAGAGCAGGAACTGTGTTAATGCTACCATCCCGATGCCGATGATCTTGCCCAACATCATCTGGAAGGGTTTTACGGATGAAACGATGATCTCTGCAATGCGGCTGGTTTTTTCCTCCATCACGCCCATCATCACCTGGGAACCATAGATCAGAATGATAAAATAAATAAGAAAGCCGCAGGCCAGGCCGATGCCATTGGACGATTTTGCGTCAATCTTACTGCCTTTCTCATTGTGGAATTCCAGGTGAATCCGGTTCGACGACAATATTTCTCTTTTTCCCTGGTCAATACCGAGTTTTTCATTCTTTATTTCATCCCAGATCCTGTTTATCTTGGCCTGCACCAGGTCGGTGGAGGCGGTTCCGTAAAATTTTTTGGCGTTCAGCAGAAAATAACTGGTATCCCTTGTTTCCCAATGCAGGGCAGGGATAAAAATATAGGCATCATACCCGGCCGACTCATAATCAAAGGATTTCCCGTTTTCATTTTAACCAATGTCAGGGTAGAACTTTTGTCCGCAGCATTCTTTATAACCAATAATTGTTCCGTTAACAATCCCGAA
>CAYSIU010000124.1:0-7407 GCA_964431095.1 uncultured Chitinophaga sp.
CCATGACCGGCTGCAATGGGTGGGCCTTATGGTAATCGTCCACCTGCAAATGACGGTAATTGAAACCCCGCACCGGTATCACTTCGTTCACGCCATTAAATGTATTGCCGTTATCGGCAGCATAGGTGCAGGTACGCGATGGATCAAATTCTTTTTGTGTTTGAATCAGCGTTTGCGCGATCCTCTTTCCTGTACTTCCACCATGCACGGCCCATTCTTCATTGCCGATCGACCACATGAAAACAGAAGCATGGTTCCGGTCACGCCGGATCATTCTTATAAACTGGGAAACGTATTCAGGACTACTGTTAAGCAACCGGTTCTCATCCAGCACCAACATGCCAAGACTGTCGCAGGCGTCAAGTAATTCAGGGGTGGGTGGATTATGAGAAGTGCGGTAGGCATTTACGCCCATATTCTTCAAAACATTGATACGATAATATTGAATATAATCCGGTAAGGCTGATCCCAGACCCGCATGGTCCTGGTGACAGCATACGCCCTGCAGTTTCAAATGCTTACCATTCAAAAAAAGTCCATCTGTCCTTGCTTCTACCGTCCGGATACCGAATCGCTGGCAACTGCTGTCCATCAATTTTCCATTTTGTTTGACCAACGAAACAATTCTGTATAAATAGGGGTCTTCCAATGACCATAATCTTGCATCGGTGATCATGAGGGTTGTCCTGCTGCCATAGCTCACATGAGGGCCCAGGTGGAGTGGCTGTTCTTTTGATTGAACCAGTTTTTTACCTGCCCTGTCGGCCAGGTAAAAGACAACTGAAAGATCGGTCCTGTCTCCGCTTTCATTCTGCACCAATGCTTCAACCGTGATGGTTGAGCTATTCCCGGAAGTCGTTGAATAAGCAAAAACGCCATCCTGTATAATATGAACATTATTGTATTTATTCAGCCATACATGCCGGTAGATCCCGGCTCCTTCATAGAACCAGCCCTCATATTGTGATGCATCGGCCCTTACTACCAATATATTTTCTTTATTGAAATTGATATAGTCAGTAATATCATAGCTTATGCCTGAATAACCGCTCTTATTATTGCCGAGGTAAAAACCATTCAGCCAGATATTGGCATCACGGAAAATTCCATCGAACTGCAACTGGAATCTTGACCCCGAATCTGCCGGGCTGATCAAAAAATGTTTGCGATACCAGCCGATGCTTGTTTCGGGAAAGAGCGACCCGACGGGTTTATACCCGTGCGACATTACATCTCCATTAGTACTGTTTACAAAAGGAAGCTCCACCACCCAGTCATGCGGCAAATCCAGGGTCCTCCATTTGCTGTCATCGAAATTCGGGTTAATGGCAGTATTGTGGGATACGCCTGTTTTGGAAAAGATATTCGCAATGCCATAGTTGAAATCCTTTTCCGGGTTGGACGCGTGTCCCAAATGAAATTTCCAGCTGTCGTCAAAATTTATTTTTTGTCTCTGGGAAAATGCAACCAACGACAAGCTCAGTAATGCTACTGATAAAAGACAGGTTCTTTTCATACAGGCAACATATTGAAGTAAAGAATAGTTTTTCTGCGATCTGCTAATGAAATGCATTCAGGGCGGCCGTTGGCTTACCGCCGTTGTCAAATGCCCCCTGGGTATATCCCTGCCAGTTGTTATAGCTTTCCGGTTCCCAGTAAAATAGCCCCAGTCCCCTGTCACCCGGAAGCGATTTCAATTTCGTGATAAGGTCGGTCAGAAACATATTACAGGCTGCGGCCTGGTCCCAGCTCATACCCACTTCACAGATCATGACCGGTTTATCATACCGTGCCAGCATGTCATTCATATTGGCAAGGCATTGTCCGTTCAGGGTCGACCAGTTGCCCGCCGTGGGATATAGAGACATCCCGATAACATCCCATTTGCCTCCGTTATTCTTCAGTCCATCAAAGATCCAGCGGAACAGATTATTATCAAACCCATTGGAAATATGAACGATCACTTTAATGGCACTGTCTATCGCTTTGGCAGCATTATATCCCTGGTTCACCAATAGAGCGAAGTTACTCATGCTGAGCGATGCTCTTCCTGTCGGCCATAACATCCCGTCGTTGGTTTCGTTGCCCACTTGTATCCACTCGGGTGTTATCCCATTTAATTTTAAAGTGGTCAATACATAAAGGGTATGGTTGTAAACAGAAGTTTGCAAGCTGGCAAAATCCTGTGAAACCCAGGCGGCAGGTTTATTTTGCTGGCCGGGATCGGCCCATGAATCACTATAGTGAAAATCGATCATGATCCTGAGCCCAAGATTTTTTGCCCTGATCGCTTTGGCCAGTACATCAGTCGTATTGCACCACCCTGAAGCTGGGTTCACCCAGACCCGCAATCGGACAGCATTCACGCCAAGGTCTTTCAATATTTGAATGCAATCCTGTGCGGTACCACTACTATTGTAAAAGATCTTGCCCGCGGTTTCCATTTCTGTCAGCCAGCTGATATCTGCTCCTTTTGCCAGGGAAACAGTGGGCGGGGGCACCACCGTTCCTCCACTATCCGGGTTTGGTTTTTTACACGCTATCCAACCGGGCAAAAGAAAAAACAGGATGTATTTCCGGGACCCCTTCATCTGTAGTTCTTAAATATAAAACAAAAAGCGGCCATCTTAAAAGACAGCTGCCGTTATAATTGTGGTAGACATCGTCTTCTTTCATTAAGCTTAATAATATTATTCTGAATGCCGGATATATACTTATGGGTGAACTAATATAAAAAAGGCTACCATTATAATGGCAGCCTTTTAAAATATCATTTTTTCTTTACTGAACTGTGTAGGTATAGCGGATCGGATTGCTCAGGTCGAGTGTAACTGTCCTGGAACCGGTAAGTGCGGTATTCAGGTTACCGCCTCCATAGCTCAATGTCCCATTCGGACCCCCGGTGCCCAGATTAATTGACCAACCTCCATTGGCCCTGAATTTGAAATCGCCGCCGGAAGGAAAATTCACGGTGGCGGTCCATTTTTGAGTAAGACTATTGTAGACCATTGCAACATCGGTTGCCCAGCCGTTAAAAGCTCCTATGACACCCCAAGTGGTTTTAGTAGCGCTCCACGTCAGTGCATTTTTATCAGCATTCAATTTATAGTAACCCCCGCCTGCGGGCCATACGAGATTACCCCCGCTTGTACTTAAAAGACCCGGGCCCCCGCTTCCGTAATTGGTGTGACCCCAATCCGGATCGGATGTTATTTTGAATTCATAAGTTCCCCCTGAAGGAACATTCACATAACCCTCATAGGCCACCAGGTCCTGGGAACCAATTCTGGGTGCAATGCCTGGGTTCCAACCCTGGTAGTCACCGGGTACATACCAGAAGACCACTACATCATATGTATTAATAGTTACCGTGATCTTGTCTGAGTATACCGGTAACCCCGAAAGGCCGATATAGGCTTTTATGCGAAAATCAAGATGGGTAGTTGCTCCGGGACTGATACGGCTGCCTGCCAGGGCAAATCCATTCAGTTCACTTTGCTTAAAGGATTTGCTCGTGAGATTACTCCCGAGGCTTACTTCTTTTGCATTCGCAAAATTATTACCGGCTGTATCATACTGCAACGTATAATTTACAATTTGTCCGGTATAGCCATAATCGGAAGCGGTCCATGTAAATGTACCTCCCACCATATTCGCGTTGGCAAGCGTGAGGGTAAACACTGCTGACGAAGAAGTCAGCGCCGGTTTGGTGCCTCCTGATGTTGTGGTCTGGGTCTCGTCCTTTTTGCAGGAGAGAAAAAACAGGAGAACGCCCAACACAGGGAGTGCAATTTTATAAGTTACCTTTTTCATGGTAGTCTTTTTTTAAATTTTGTAATTAGTACCCCGTGTTTTGATGCAGGTTGGGGTTCACTGAAATATCCGAGCTGGGTAAAGGATATATTTTATATTTCGGGTCAACTGCCTGACCACCGGATACACCGCCTTTCCAGGGCCAAAGGTAGGTGCCTTCCACAAAGCGATCATATCGGATCAAGTCAGTGCGACGGAAGCCTTCCCAGTATAATTCCCTTGCCCTTTCGTCAAGAATAAAGTCAAGCGTCAGCTGTCCGGCCGTAATATTTCCGCTTACATTCCCATAAGCCCTTGTCCGGATCGCATTCATATATTGAAGAGCAAGGGCATTGCTGCCCCCGGCACCCCCGCGCAGAGTCGCTTCCGCGTATATAAAATACATTTCAGACAAACGGAAAAGAGGGAAATCGATATCGGCAAAATCAAGACTGGAACCATTGGCGCCGGTACGGGTAACATTCCGGTATTTTGTCACAGCAAATCCTTGTCCAAATTGAGTTTCGTCCGAGATATCAAGGCTTTGGCCCGAAGTATAAAACTGCGCTCTTTTATCAATAGTTCCGGTGTAGTCCGGGAAAAGGTTGGGCAGGTTTTTAGTGCACCGCAGTCCATACCATCCTCCCCCGTTTCCCATATATCCGGAAAATCCACCGGTGGATGCGTGATTGAGGAAGGTGGTACCGCCATAGCCCTGTGTTTTCAGACCATCATAATTAATCGTGAAGATAAACTCACTTGTATTTTGCTGGTTATCGGCCAACATCAGCCAGGGATAATTGGTGATAAGAGAGTAACCGGCATCGATCACTTTTTTAGAATACGTAATAGCGTCTGCATTATGATCGGTGCCTGTATACACTTTTGCATTCAGGTAGATCCTTGCCAGTAAAGACCAAACAGCTGCCTTATCGGCACGGCCGTATTCATTTGCTTTCGCATCAGCCATCAGGGGTTCAATTGCCTTCAATTCCGATTCTACATAATTGAACAGGTTGGTTCTTGAGATCTGGGGAGGTGGTGGTCCACCAATAATCGTGGCTTCCGTAGCAAAAGGAGGGTTGGCAAAAATATCCATCATGACCCAATATTGAAAAGCCCTCAGATATCTTGCTTCGGCTGCATACTTGCGGATATTGTCAGCGTCTGCTCCACTGATGCCTCTTGAGCTCAGTTTAGCATCGGTTGATTGACGGATAAAATCATTACATAATGTGATCGTATACATCGAGCGATAATACAGTCCCTGCAGGAAGGGATTACTGCTGCTCCAGTTCATATTATGGAAATCCTGGATGCCGATATCTCCCCAGGCAATCACGGCTTCATCGGTCGGGAGTTCCTCAGATTTCCATAACAAGCGAAGAAAATCGGAGAACCCTTCATCAATACCCTGGATATCCCCATTTCCCGCCGGTCCATTATTGCCGGTAAGGGCCATACTTCCATACACTTTCGCCAGCGACAGTTTATAGCCCGCGGCGGTACTATAAACCGTTTCCGCGGTTACATCATTCGTAGGAAGCAGGTTCAGCTTCTTGCTGCAGGAGGAGAGCATGAACCCAACGGTGGTGATCCCTATTATTTTCAACAAAGTATATTTCATATAGCAAGTTTAGTTGTTCGGGTAAACAATTATTTAAAAATCAAGATTGGCTCCCAGTACATAAATCCGTGGCCTTGGATAGAAATTATTATCAATCCCGCCGTTGATCTCCGGATCTACGCCCCTGTATTTAGTCACAATGAATACATTTTGAACGTTTGCATTCAACCGGAGGTTGGCCTTCCCATTCATTATTTTTCCAAAATTGTAGCCGACATAAATATTGTCCATGCGCAGGAAAGACGCATTTTCTACATAATAATCGGAAAGAAGATATTTATCTCCATTCCCGCTAAAGCCACTCCGGAGTACATCCACGGAACCGTTGGCCAGGAAATTAAGGGGGTTACGGATATTCCTGTCGGTCCCTGTACTGGAAGCGATATTATTATACATATAATTCCCCAGGCTGGCTCTTGCTACAAAACCAGCGCTCCATTTTTTACACGTGACGTTACTGCTGGCGCCCATCAATACCTTGGGGTCCCCGCTCTTATAGTGATAGAGATCACTTTGATTGATCGTACCATCGCCATTCAGATCCACCAGGGCATTATCCACCGGTTTACCAGAAGCATCGTATACCTGTTTGTATACATAGAATGATCCCCGGGGGAAGCCCACTGTATTGATCAGGATGGTAGAATTGACACCCCCGGAGATGCCACCATATTTATTACCCGGGTAACTCGGATCATCGACGAGTGTAAGATTAGTGATCTTATTCTTATTATAGGTTAAATTAAACCCGAGATCCCAATTCAGGTCGCGCTTAGCTACCGGTACCGTATTAATGGTAAATTCAATTCCCTTGTTTTCCATATTGCCCACATTGGCGATGATCTGGTTACTGAAATTGGTGCCGGCAGGCTGAGCAACCATATTCAACAAGTACTTCGTTTTCTTAAAATAATAATCGATGCTTCCTGTAACCCGATTATTGGCAAATCCCCAATCCAGCCCTGCATTCGAAGTAGCCGTTTGTTCCCATTTTCTGTTAGCGTAGTAACCGGCCGGTCTGTAGCCATTATAGAAACTACCTCCAAACTGGTATTGTGCCTGAGTATTGCTCAGGCTGTAGAAAGAATAATAATCGTAGTTGCCAATCCCGTCCTGCTGACCTGTAATGCCATATCCCAATCTCAGTTTAAGATCGGATATCGCTTTCACGTCGCGAAGGAAACTTTCGTCTTTCAGTTTCCAGGCAAAAGCCCCCGAAGGGAACCATCCCCACCGGTTGTTCGGAGAAAAGCGGGAAGAACCATCCCGACGCAATGAAGCAGTAAGTAAATACCTGTTCATGACGAAGAAATTCGTCCTTCCATAATAAGAGATAAGTCTGTGCTGCGGAACATCAAAGGGGAAATTGGGTGTTTTTATAACATAATTATCATAGGTTTTGTCAGGGTAATTTGTGATCGTGGTTTTAAAATCCTGGTAACTGTATCCTGTAAGAATATCGAAATGGCTCCTGATCTTTTTGAAATCATGTGCATACGCGAGGTAGAACTCCAGCAACGTATTTGATTTCTTTGACATGTACTGGTTGTTTACGCCTCCGTGCATCAGGTCCGGACTTCGCCGGTAAGAAGAAGCCGCGCTATCATTGATCACAATGGTCCCTTTGCCTGTACTTACGTCATAACCCAGATTCAGGTTTGCCCGCAATTCAGGGAAAAAATGAAATTTATAATCGATCTGAACATTGCCGATGCTCCTGCTTACTTTGCTGTCATCATGTTTTTGCAGAAGAATTCCTACCGGGTTCTTGGGAGCGAGCGCCAGTAAACCCCTGGCATTTGAATTATCTCTCCATTCAAAATAGCCACCGTACCGGGGTGATTTATTCGTATCCAGTACCGGTTGGGTCGGATCAAAGTTGGCGGCTGCCCCGATAGATCCTTCATCAGCGAATCTGGATTTAGAATAAACGCCTTTCAGATTGATATCGATCTTCAGGTGATCATCGAGTAGCTTGGGACTGAGAT
>CAYSIU010000125.1:0-4668 GCA_964431095.1 uncultured Chitinophaga sp.
GGGCCAGTAAGCGCAGTAAAAAGGGATATTTTTTTTCTTTGTTTTCCCCGCCACAACCTGGTCCTCCCTGTACCAGCGAAAAGCCAGCGGGTTATCCGATTGCGGGCCTTCATAGCTGATCTTACCGATGCCTTTAAAAAATTCTTTACTTCCTGTAACAACAGACATATTCTTCGTTTTATGATTATCGGATCAGTTCATTTGCTTTTGCAATTGCAGGAACCATTTGTCGTAATAGCTTTCGTAAATGTTTTGGGCACCGGGTTCCACCCATCCCACTGGTTTGAAATGCTGAAATGCTTCACCGCAGTCGGCATAAATGCCCGCTCCTATTCCTGCACCGATGGCAGCACCTGCACTTCCATCACAGTCATACAGTTCCACCGGTACCTGTAACGTGTTCACCAAACATTCCGTAAACACCTTACTCAAAAACATATTGGTCTTCCCGGCACGGATCACACGCGGATGTATCCCGTCTTCCCGCAGGATGTCAAGCCCATAACGGAATGCAAAGGCGATCCCTTCCTGGGCTGCCCGGAACAAATGTGCGTTGGAATGTTTGTTCAGGTCAAGACCCTGGATATGGGCCCCCACCGTTTTATTTCCCAACATTCGTTCTGCTCCATTGCCAAAAGGCAGCACTGTGATGCCTTCGCTCCCCGCCTCTATCGCGCTGGCTGCTTCATCGATTTGCCGGTAACTCAGGCCATCGCCTGAAATATTTTTTATCCAGCGGTTGAGGATGCCGGTTCCATTGATACAAAGCAGGACCCCCAGTCTTTTTTGACTGGTTGTATAATTCACATGAGCAAATGTATTCACCCGCGATGCATCGTCATAGGTCAGTTGATCGGTCACTCCATATATAACACCCGATGTGCCGGCGGTAGCCGCCACCTCCCCCGGGTTCAGGACATTCAGCGATAAAGCGCTGTTGGGCTGGTCACCCGCCTTGTACGTAACGGGGATCCCCTTTTTTAAGGACAATTCAGCGGCAACCATTGGATTCAACTGGCCATGCACGTCAAAAACTTTTTTTACTTCAGGTATCACCGATGGACTGAACCCGTAATAACCGAAAATATCTTTTGATAATTCGTTTTGCTGGAAATCCCAGAACACTCCTTCTGATAAAGCAGCGACAGTGGTGCTGGCATTTCCAGTCATTTTCAGGGCAATAAAATCACCGGGTAACATGATCTTATCGGTTTTTGCATACAGATCCGGTTCGTGTTGTTTTACCCATGCGAACTTTGAAGCCGTGAAATTCCCGGGGGAATTGAGCAGGTGCACTAAACATGTTTCCCTCCCGATTGCTTGAAAGCCTTTTCCCCCCGTATCTACCGGGCGGCTGTCGACCCAAATGATGCTGTTCCGCAGTACCCGTTGTTCCCGGTCCAGAATCACCAGGCCATGCATCTGGTAAGCGATGCCGATGGCGGCGATGTCCTGCGGGTTGTATTGTCGTTGTGCATGCAATTTTAAAATGGCCAATTGTACCTGCTCCCACCAGAGGTCAGGAGATTGTTCTGCCCAGCCCGGTTGCGGCGAAATGATCACCGACTCCGTTTCGGGGTATTGCGCTGATCCGATGCGTTGCTGTGTCGCGGCGTCCACAACTGAAACCTTAACGGAAGAGGTCCCTATATCAATTCCAAGCAAGAGCATTCCCGAAATTTTCTTTTCGTTAAGTTACAACTGTTTAAAAATAAGGAAGGATGAAAGAATTCATCCCTCCTGTCGGTTGCTAATAAGAACTGACTGCTTATTTAAAACATTCTTTAAAATCACGTTTCATAATTGTTTCAATCCCTGCCACAACCCTGCATAGGCCGGTTTTTTATGATAATTTGCATCAAACAAAAGCGGGAACTCTTCCCTTCCCTGGGTGACCACATACCAACTATAATTATCGGTAACCCCCCAAACCGTCACGCCAAAACGTTGCGGGGCCGGGATATTCCGGTAATAGGACTGCAGCACGGACTTATACATCGCGGCCTGGTCATTCAGCAATGATTGTGTAGGCACGAAACCCGTGCTGTTCGAAGGATTGATCCGGATGTCCAGTTCCGATATCCTTACTTTCAAACCCGTTGCTGCTAATTTTATAAACATATTATCGATCCCGGCTTTATCCGTATTGACATTGATATGCATCTGCGTACCGACACCCGTTATAGGAACACCCTGCATTTTCAATTGATTGGCCAGCGCCACAAATGAATCCAGTTTGGCAGAATTGAATTCGAGATTATAATCATTCAGGAAAAGATCCACACTGGCATCATATTCCCGCGCATAATTGAAGGCTTTCGCAATATATCCCCTGCCCAGCCATTCGGCCCAGTAATAGGTATCACCGGTTGTATTTGTTCCGTTGCGTAATACCGGCGAACCATCCGTATACGGTTCATTCACCACATCCCATGCCCTGACCTTGCCGGGATAGCGGGTTACCGATGCACGTATCCATCTTTTTAAAGCGCTATCCACTTTTTCTGCCACAATGGGTGAGCCGGCGGGAGCGATAGAAGCCTGGAATATCCGTATATCATCGATCCAGTAAGTGCCCAGCTTATTGAACCAGAATTTCAATGTAGGGTTTGATTCAGCGCAGGTAAAAGGGATCGAGTATTCGACCCATGAAGTAGTTGGATAAAGATCGAAATTAGGGGTCAGGGTACTACCGCTGCCCACCTGGTTGATGACCCTGAAACTTCCGCCCGCAGTACCCGTTTTGGCCCATAGCTTTATTATATATTGTGTGCCCATCACTCCCGGCCAGTAATTAGTGGGACTGTTATTCTGGATCATCTGCACATCATAAGGATTATTGCCAAGGGCATTTACCGTGACTTTAAAAGCACGGGTACCCTGGCCCAGAGAAGTAGTTTCGATTTCATAGGTTTCCGAAGCAGGGGCAGCGGCCAATCGCGCCCAATAGGGTGAAAAACTTGTAGCGGAGCCCAGTTCAAAATCGCCATTTTGTCCTGCAAAAAAATCAGTGCTGCTGGCCTGCACAAATGCAAGCGACCGGAGATAATCACCATTCTGGTTCTGGTGCCATGTCAATGTGTGGCCATAGATCCATAAACCCGCAGCAGTCGCCAGGTTGACCAATTCATCTGTTTTACTGAAATCCATGGAACCGTCATTCTGTACAATGGCGCCATGCTTCATCTGGTAACCGAATGTAACGTTCCCGGCTTCCCGGTTCACCAGCCCGGCCGTGCCCGCATCGTTCTTATATTGGGTGTAATCAATGGCAAGTCCCACATGGAAACTGGCGCCATTTTTCAAAGGCCCGGTGGTGGCTGTATCAAAGGCCACCGCGGGAAGCGATACCTTCTCAATATTTTTTTTACAGGAAGTGATGCAACAAAACGTTATACCCCCCGAAAACAATAACCCGATGATCTTATTCCTCACAAACAAAATTTCTTTTTTAGCAATACCATGAAAAGAAAGAGAAATAAATTCCTCTCTTTCTTTTCATGAATAATTCGTTTCAACCATTTTTCAATATCCCGGGTTCTGGGGGAATGGTGGTCCTTCCGTGACCAGGTCGATCTCTATTTGCGGGATGGGACGTAAAATATGGAATGGCTTGATATACGGCGACGCTTCTAAGTTCCATGTTGTAACCCTTGAAATGAGTGAGTGGGTTCTTACAAGGTCCAGCCAGCGTTGCCATTCACCATAGTATTCCCTTGTCCGTTCATCAAGAATAAAATCCAGTGTAACCTGGCCCGGGGTGATGGTCATTGCCGCAGCAGCTGCAGCATTCTGAGCGGCTGTATTAGTGCTCCGGTAAGCAGCCCGTTGCCTGACCGCATTCAGCATATTTGCCGCACTGTTAAGATCCCCCGCCTTGAAGGCTGCTTCGGCAGCAACCATATATACTTCTGAAAAGCGGATGATCACCACGGGTCTTGTAGAAGGATCGTTCACACCTGTCCTGCTGGGATCGTCAAATTTTTTCACCGCCGGGAACCAGTTATTATTTTGCAGGTTGGGGGGAATGATGATCCCTTTGAAGGGATTGGCCCCATTGGCCTGGGGTGCTCCTGCAACCGCATAAGGTGGTATCCATATGGCCGTATCAACACCTACAATGAGGGTTCCCCTTGTACCTGTTACGTTTGCGGTATTGGCGATCCAAACCGTTTGGAAAGTTTTTTCGTAGCGTGAATCATTCACCCTGTCGGCAAAAGCCTGGTTAAGTACATAATTATTATTGGGCCTGATGCGGATATAAGGCCGGCCGTTGGCTACGTCCCGGGTCATCATGGTGGATCCTGCCGAAACCAATACACCCGCGCCATTGACATTGGCATTGATACCGAGTGTCGGGTAATTAAAGCGGTTAAACCAGGGCGTTAGATTTTGGGCGGCACCCCCGGAAGCACCCGGTTGGTATTGTCCGTATTTGGTATCGTTGCTATGATCACTAACAAACACGGTTTCTTTTCCATAATCATTGGCCGGTTTGAATGCATCCCCGAAATCCTGCCACATGTCCGCACTATAATTGGCTTTGTTTGTAATGACGTCAGAAGCTATGTTGTATGCAGTTTGAAAATCATTGGCCTGGGCTGCACTTGACCATCCCCTGGTCAGGTAAGACTTTGCCAGAATAAATTTCGCAGTAAGCTGGCTGGG
>CAYSIU010000125.1:4678-7339 GCA_964431095.1 uncultured Chitinophaga sp.
GCGAGTGCTTCGTGGGATGCAGTTCGCCTGCCGCTTCGACCTGGCCGTGGACGCCGTGACCGCCGCGATGTGCCGTTCCATCGCCGGCCAATACGGCACGTTGCCCAAAGAGCGTGTCTGTGAAGAGTTCATGAAGTGGGCGGTGAAGTCCAGGCGTCCGGGGAGAATTCTGGAATACCTCGGCGCAACGGGCTGGCTGGCGCACTTCCCTCCAAAAGGATTGGAGGCTGTTGCCGAAGAGGGCGAACTGACCTGTAATTCGGAAGAGGCTTCGGTGAGATCTTTTATGATCTGGGTATATACATCTGCCATTGGTTGACGTGAGTCCGCTGCCGAAGGAACTGTAATAAATGTCGTATGCAATGGCACATCCCCGAAAGTCTGTACTAAATAAAAATACCAGAAAGCCCGGAGGAATTTGGCCTGGGCCAGGTATTGTTGCCGGGTGACATTATCGAGATCTGCTGAAGGACCATATTGCAACACACCATTTAACGTATTGATATCCTGGTAAGCAATGCTCCAGAAACTGCCATTCATATCCCCGCTTGCCAACCCATTATAGGTATAAAATTTCTGTGTGCTGTTGCTGGCTCCCATCAGGTGATCATCGGTGCCACCTACGGATTGCAGTGAAAATCCTTCGGTGCCCCAAAATGACCTGATATCATTATAGACACCGGAAATGCCCGCCAGCAGACCTGAGGGGGTTCCCAAAAAAGAGGGAACGATCAATGAACGGGGTGTTTCAACCAGTAATTTTTTACAGCTGGTATTCATAAGTGCCAGGAAAAAGATCCCGATACCACCTATTATTCTATATATTTTCATAACCGAGGTTTTAATTGATTTAGAATTTCAGGTTCAGGCCGAAAGTGTATTGTCTTAATGTAGGGTTATTGGCGTTCACACTGATCTGGCGTCCCTGTCCCCCGGTTCCTCCAGCCCCTACATTGCCACCCGTAGTAATGTCAGTAACCTGCCCGCCATATCCATTCCCTTCGGGATCGATCACTACTTTATCTTTTGTCGCAGGCGCATAAATGATAAACGGATTGACGACTGTTGCATAAACCTTCAGGGAAGTCACACCCGCTTTTTTCAGGAAGTTCCCGGGAATATCATAGGATAAATTGATGGTCCTGCATTTGATGAAGGAGCCATCCCTGTATCCCAGTGTGCTGGCAAAAAGGAAGCGGTCCGTACCCGCATCAGGAGCCGGGAATTCATTGGTGGCATAACCACGCGTCCAATAAAGTACCCTGATCTGGTTGGCCCGGCTCTGCATAAAGAACGGGAAGCCCTGGGCCCCTCCATCCGCTGTCAGGTAAGGGATCAGTACTTTCATTCCCATCCGGGCGTAGAGCACAAAAGAGAATTCAAATCGTTTATAGGATATCCTGTTTTCGATTCCTCCCTCCCATTTAGGCTGGAAATTGCCGAGTATCTGCCGGTCATTCTGATCGATCTTATGATCGCCATTCAGATCTTCCACCTTTATCTGGCCCGGGAACTGGACCGGTGATATCTGGGCAGCGGTCAGTCCTTTTACGGAATCATCCGTCTGCCAAATCCCGATCTTTTTCACATCATAGATCACGGTCAGGGGCTGACCCACGAACCAGCCGTTGCCAATGTTTGCGAGATCGTTGGGAGCGGTCAGGTATGTGATCTTCTCCCGGTTGAATGAAAAATTCAGGTCGGTGGTCCAGGTAATTCCGCTCTTACTTTGAATATTGATGCTGTTTAAATTGAGCTCCAGGCCATGGCCTTCCGTTTTTCCGAGGTTCTTGATGGTTTGTGTGGCACCATTACTGGGAGGCAACTGGTAAGGCAGGAGGATATCTTTCGTCTTTTGCTTATAAATATCAAGGGTACCTGAGATCCTGTTCCTGAATAACCCGAAATCCAGACCCACGTCCCACTGCGAAGTGGACTGCCAGTGGAGATTCGCGTTTGCCAATTGGGTCACCGTGTAAGCGGCTTGCTGTCCGTTCGTTCCCTGACCAAAATTATATGTGCTGGTGCTGAGGGCGCCGAGTGTAGAATAAGGAGCTACACCCTGGTTACCGGTCTTACCCCATCCGCCTCTCAGTTTCAGGTTGGAAAGAAAACTAACACCGGTAAGAAAATGTTCATTGATAGCATTCCATCCGAAATTAATAGCAGGATACGTGAAATACTGATGGCCGGGAGCTAATACCGAAGAACCATCCCTGCGGATGGTAAAAGTCATCAGGTAGCGGTTATCATATCCATAATTTAATCTTCCCATTAGTGATAAAAGACCTTGCTCGCTTTTGAAGTTGCCCCCATTGACAGCAGTTACTGTACTTGCCAATGCCAGGTTA
This sequence comes from uncultured Chitinophaga sp., assembly GCA_964431095.1. Classification (GTDB taxonomy): domain Bacteria; phylum Bacteroidota; class Bacteroidia; order Chitinophagales; family Chitinophagaceae; genus JJ008. Next base: position 7,030 of record CAYSIU010000125.1, read on the forward strand.
CTATTCTGAACATAATCCGCGGGGAAACCCAAGCCATTGAAACTGCTTTGTTGGTTATGATCCTTTTGAGCGCTGAATAATCCAGTAAATCCTACTTTATGTTTTCTCGCAATTATTTTATCATAATATAACAGGTTCTCGAACACATAAGTCCATGCCTCTGCATTGGTAACATTTGCATTGGCCTGAGCGAATGAGGCAGCGCTGTTGGTATAAGTCAATGGACCATTATAACTGTCACTTTGTTGCTGGCGATAGTCAAGTCCCACATTGAGCCTGTACCTCAATCCTTCGATGAACTGCACTTCTG
>CAYSIU010000126.1:0-7327 GCA_964431095.1 uncultured Chitinophaga sp.
GGGAATTACTACCCTAAACGACACCAAAAACTATGGCTTATCGTTGGTGCTGGGTGGGGGTGATACCAACCTGTTAGAAATGACCTCAGCCTACAGTGTGTTTGCCACCGAAGGTCTATATACGCCGCCGCTAAGTATTCTAAAAATTACCGACAGCCAAGGTAATACTATTGAAGAAAACCAAACCAACCTCACCAAGGTACTCGATACTCAAATTGCCCTACAAAATTAAAATTTTTTATCAAAAACAATAAATAACAGGAAAGACGATGTTTAAGATATTTTAATTCGTTATATGCCGGAGAGAAGATAAAAAAAACGCTATTCCGCTTCATGGTCATGATATAGTTACCTATTTTGGGTGACCCTGCTGATATGAGTGGACACAAGTTGCCAGCGTTCATTACTCTTTACAAACACTCTTGTGAAGCGTCTGATATCATCTGAAACTATACCATTCTGAATCAACTTGCCTTTACTTTCAGATTGAACAATTGCGACATTGCCATAGAAGCGCATCCTTAAATATTTTTCCTCTATGTTTTCGTGAACAATTTTACCAGATCCGATGTCTCGAAGCTGATCCTGTTTGTTTCGAATTTCCCCGGTCGAAGTGATCATAATAAAGTCATCCGCATAAAACCTGGAAAGCCACGCAGTATCCGCATCTTCCAGCGCTTTAATTCTGTCTTTATCCAGCTTAATGATTTCCTGTGCCAGATTAGAGTTGTCAAAACTGTTTTCTACCGATGAAGTTTTGTTATCGGGCTTTCGTATCAATAAATATGTACCAGATTGCCCGGCGATAGTTGATGAAACCCACGTGCCTTCCAGGCGATCTCCATTCAAATAAAGGTTGATTATCCCATTTGAGGTGCTGTACCCCTCCTTAACACTATAGGTCCCGGCAAATTTCTTCCCATCAAAGGTGCCTGTTATCGTTCCAACTAATTTTTCATGTCCATTTCCTCCTTTATAATTCCAGCCTGCATAGCTCCCATTTTGGGTTATCTGAACAAGTTGCCCTTTCTGTCCATCCTGCATTATCCATTCGCCCGAAATTCTGATTATTGAAGTATTATTGAATTTAATTTTTGGATTATTGATATTAGCGGCTGTTATTGGGCTCTCGAAATTTGCACTTACCTGCACCTGGTGTCCTGCTTCAACTGTTAAGCGTTGGAGCTTTGTATTGACCGGATTAACCCAAACCGAACCTTCTCTTACTGTCACAGTGCTGATATTTGTCGCGGGATCGTAACCCACTGTGTACTTGGTCCCTTTCATTGATGTGATAATCGTTCTAGTGGAAGCCTTGAATCTCCCTGTGTCTGACAAAGAATGATCGGCAGGAGGCATTATGAGGTCCATGACCCCATCCAGCAACCTGATCCCGGAGGCATCTGATTTCGGCGCTTTTGTACCTGCTGGTGCATCGGGACCAATAATAATAAAACCTCCTTGCTCAAAACTGATAAGACCATTTCTATCCAGCCAGTTCAATTTGGTTTTCCCAAGCATCCTCACCGTATCACCATCCCGGAGTTGCATTCCTGGAAATGCGTTCCCTTTTGAGCGACTGCGATATACTCGAATCAAATTAAAATCTCCTTCTATGATTGTTGCCCGTGCCTTTGCCTGGCCGTTCGGGTCGCACGTGAGCATTCTCACTTCGAGGACTTCGGAGTTTTCAGTAAGATTTACACTGAAATAGCCATCCTCGTTTCTCTTTTGTTTAAGATTATTTTGCGCCACATAGCCCAACACATAATCTTTCCAGGCTGCATTTACTGTGTAACGGCCTGCCGGCAATTCTGCGTCGATAACACCATTTGCATTGCTTGTAAAGGTTTTATTGCCTATAGAAACAGTAACACCCTGTTGAAAAGAAAAGCCTTCATTAGGCGCTTCGGTGCACGATTTTGTAGTAGCAATTTTAACTTTGACCGTTTTTACATCACAGGCGAGGTATATAAAAAGGTTCCCATTGTTAGTAAGTGTGGGACTAATAGCTCCTGATGCATCGCCAATGAACTTATTTTCCATCTTTCCATTCACCCAATATTCTGCGTAAGCTATTCGCGTATTTGGCAATTCCGGGGTGAAAGCAGTGATTTGGCATTTGCCAGCAGGAACTCTGATTTGTTGATAAGCACCGAATTCATCCGTAGTATAAGATCTTCCATTCACCGTAACAGTAACGGAAAGGCGATTGGAATTACAGGCTTTTTGTGTTGAAATTCCAAAATCCACATTCTGGCAATAACCGGGACTTGTTGTGGCAGCCGTCAGTATGAAAAAGATTAAAGCTGAAACAAGGTAAATTGAAGATTTCATATTTGATGATTTAATTCAAAATCGAAATTCAATTTCCAAGGGAAATCTTCTCAGAAAGCCAAAAGACGGAGCCAACGCCTTGCTATCGCAATTAACTCAGTAGAAAAGTTAGTATTATAAATATAACAAATTAAAGAAACTATAAACTTTTTTCCGGATTCTTCGGGCCCGAACTACTGCTGATAGCAGCTCATAGCTGATGTTTTACTGTCCAGCCCCGCTTACAACAATACTTTTGTTAGCATCTGTTATTCTGCTTCCAAAATAACGATGGGTTTAGGCCTGATCCACTTAGTAACGAAATAAATAACAATAATAGCTGCAATAAATATAAGGGTCGAGAGAATTTCCCATTTACCCAGGCTGGTAAGTAACCAAGTAATGACGGCGATACCAATTAAAGGAGTAATGATTCCCCCGGGAGCCCTGAATTTTTTTTCCTCTCCTTCAACGTTTTTCTTCCGCAATTTCAGCGTCGCCAGAATAACCGCGAGGTACACAAGCAATATAATGGCACTTGCCATAATAGCTAATTTTTGAAATCCCCCGGCTATGGAAAAAACAAATATAAGTAAGCCATAAGTTATTACGGCAAAATAGGGTGTGGCAAACTTAGGATGAACCTTTCCAAGGAATTTCGGGAATAATCCATCACTTGCCCCGGCAAACAAAGACCTTGGTGTACATAAAATGTCAAGTGTCACATTTCCAAAAGAAGAAAGAGCAGCGCAAAGCAATAAAATAGTTGCGCCTGCCGGTCCTATAATTTTATCAGCCACGGCCGCCAGGGGTGCATTCTTAAATAAGGCGACTTGTGTTCCCAGGGTGCCTTGTACAACAGTTTGCAAAAGAATATATACCACCATGACCACCGTTCCCCCCAAAAAAATACTAAGCGGAACAGTGCGTTTGGCATTTTTTATTTCCCCGCTTGCGCCCAGTGATGTTTCAAATCCCGCAAATGCAAAAAATAAGACAAGCGAAGTATCTGCAAAAGTTTTAAGAGATGGCAGATGTTCCCAGTGCAGGTTAGTGGCCTTCGAATAACTGAAACCGAAAATGATGATGCCGAACAAAGGAAGCAATTTTACAATCGTAATCAATTTTACAACACCTACCGTTTGTTTTGCACCAACTACATTTATCAATATCATAAACGCAATGAGGATAAAAAACAAAACACCCCGCATCAACGAATTTGCAAAAACGGGAAATACGACAGCCAGCGAATCTGCAATAATGTTCATGAGTGCAGCACTTCCTAAAATGCCCCATCCAAAAAAATACAACCAGTTAATAATATAACCTGGAAAATTGCCAAATGCAGCCTCCACATAAGCATAGGAACCGCCACTTGTAGTAACACGACTTCCGATTTCTGCATAACAAAGCAGGATCGCAGCGAGCAGGAGGCCGCAAAAGATATAAGCAACTATGCTAAAGGCGCCCAGCGAAATACTGACAATGGCAGGAAGTGCAAAAATCCCTGCGCCGATTACACCGCTTATAATAGAAAGTGTAAGCCCGGGAACTCCAATAACACGTTTTAAACCTTCATCAGAATTTGCAGTTGGCATGGTCGATTAATTTATCAATAACAAAGTTCCTTAATGGCTGCAAACGGTTAGGGAATTTACGAAGGGCTATTGAATTATTAGTTTGAGAATAAGAATCAAACGAGACGGCGTATTTGCGATGGCAGGGCACTCGATGCTCGTCACGCTGAAACCGAAGCGGATTGTAGTTTTATTGCTGAAGTTTCGTTCCTTCGCTCCTCCTATTGCAAATACTATGTTGTACGTTCGTTATTCTTTTGTCTGTACGTCTAAAGTCACTTCTTTGATTCTCCATCCCTTAATTAAAAGCCATAACATAAAAACTATCTCCCCATAAAATGTGTATTTAGCAAAATCAATATTTACTTTGGAAAATAAATACGGTTGAATAGTTGTCAATAAATAACCTAACCCGGCAATTATTAGTAATATCCCCAGTAGGCCCGGCACGTAGCTTGACTTTATAACCAAATAACCAAGCAGTACAAGATGAATACTAAAAAATACAAAGCCAAAATACCAACTGCTTTTAAATGACTTAAGCAAAAACATTATTTGAGCATTCAACTCATTGGGCTGAAAAATCTTTGAGTAATCGGAAGTATTTAGTATCCGGAAAACTGTAACGAGATTAAGAAGCGCAATTAAGGCAATAATGGTATATACCCATCTGAACATGGCTGTCAATAGAGATAGTTGCTTATTCACGGGTTTTAATAAAATGTAAAGTGCCCAGGCAACAACAACATCACAAATAAATGTCAGTAAATAGCCAAATATTACATAAACAAAAAGCCCCTTATGAGTTGTGATATTTTTTATTGTTTCATCCGCATTGTCTGAAACAACAAGTTTTGGATAAGCAAAAAGTTCCACGAAAGGTGCAGCTACTACCATAGCAAGTAAGCTAAATCCAGCAATAAGAGCTGCAGTACGAAGAGAAGTCTTGTTGGTTATATTTGCCATTTTAAAATAAAAATAAATCAATTAGCTTAAGTAACGGAAATATTTGATTGGAGGTCATTCCGAAGTCCTTTGATATAATGACGCACCACGACCCTGCATTTGTGTTTGTGGCGGCATTTTGCGATCCGTCCGCCTGGTATCCCGAAAGCTATCGGGATGGTTCGACCCCGGTATCTCAAATGAAACAATCATTTTTTTCGTTTATTCTCCAATAGTACCTGTCTTCACTTTTCCAGCCCGCCTGTAATTGGCAAAAATCACTCCGGTTGGCGTGACCAAACTCTCTGTTAATGTAAAGGCCGCTGGGGTTGTGCCATCCTCAAACAACTTTTTTCCCTTACCAAGCGTCACCGGGTAAATTTTGAGCCAGAGTTCGTCCACCAGATCATTCTTAAGCAGCAGCTGAACAAGCTTACCGCTGCCCCAAACCTGAATGTCAGAACCTTCTGATTCCGAAAGCTTTCTGGATTTGAGTTTTTTGATATCTGCCAGGCTTTTGAGGATAACTGAGTTTTTCCACCCGGTAGCTATCGGGTCTGACTTTTTCATGGTTTTGGACAGGACGTACTTGGTGACATCATTAATACCCGGCCAAAAGTCTGTGTGTTCCGGCCAGAAGGAAGCCCAGATCTCAAATGTCTTTCTGCCCAAAAGAAGGTCTGCAGGTTTCATCTGTTTTACCACGGCCTCCTGACCAACTTCGTCACCATAAGGGGCAGACCAACCGCCATATTTGAAACCGCCCGATTCATCTTCTTCAGGCCCACCAGGTGCCTGCAGTACTCCATCTAACGTAATCATTTCCAGGACGATTATTTTTCTCATGTTATTTTACTTCCTTTTGCAATTTTTTCTTTAAAAGTTTTTCAATCAGTTTATATTGCTTCCTCTACCTCTTTTTTAGTGTCATTTGTGAATGCGATAATTAAAGCAATACCACAGAAAAGCAACGCAATAATTGCGCGTACAATTTCTTTTCCACCGGATGTATAAGGGTTTGCAATTGCGTCTGGCACATGGAAAAAAATAAAAAAAAGAAAAAGCATGATTGCTAAAAGAAAAGCAATGGGCTTTATCCATATCTTGAAAATAATCGCCACACCTGAACCAATAAGTGCTATTCCTGCAAAATAAGTCCAAAATACAGGTGCTCCAAGCCATTTTGGTACCATTGTAGACACAAAATCAGTAAAAACAAAATGACTGGATCCAAACAAGATGATGAGAATGGAATAAAAAATTCTTCCGGATGGAATAAGTTTTTCCAACAATAATTTAAAGGAGTTTTTTCCAACTCCGATAGAATTGCTATCTGGAAAAGAGCCTGCCACTACAAATGCGCCGCCAGAATATGCCAGTTCCATACCGGCGCTGAACCAAACGTCCAACCGAGAGACCTTAACATGGCTAAAGATTAAAATATAGGGCAGCTGGCAGGTGATGATCAATGCAAGAAAACAAAATCCCAAATAAAGGCAGATATTTTTTGTACTGACAAGTTTAATTTTAACCAATCCCGAAATAATAATTCCAACAACTATTAAAGCGATTCCTGTAAGAATTGGGAAGACAGGATATTTATGAGCCCACGAAGGAAATGGAGGCAAAATTTCCTGACGAAAATCTTTGATAATAAGTTGATGTACCCCCAGGGCAACAATGCCAATGCCATAAAATAAACGACCGGTTTTTATAAATTGTTTCATTAGTACCAGTAAAAAAATTGCTTTTTTCCCAACACCTGCAAGCTAACTACTTTCTATTTTACAATAAAGATTTTTGTTTCCCGGACAGTACTAAAGTTAAATAGAATTTAAGAGCTTAACACGCATTTGGTCCAACGGATTTTGGCAATGCAATGGTGCGCGCTCGTGCTACTTTTTATTCAATACTGCCGAGCAAAACTCTTTCACTATTTTATTGAATTGTTCCGGTCGTTCCATATTACTCACATGACCCGCGCCAGTAATAATTTCGATTTTTGCTCCCGGAATTAAATTATGCATTTGATGCGCGATCTTTAGTGGTGAACGTCTATCTAATTCGCCCCATATCAGCAGAACAGGGACCTGGATAACCGCCAGCAATGATCTGGTGTCTGCAATGGCTAATGCCGTCGCCATTAAACGAAAACCTTGCGGGTGCGTGTCGGACATATCCTGCTTAATCGCTCCCTGGTTTCCGGTTTGACCGAATCACTAAACATTCCTGGTAAATATTTCGGAACAAATTCACCCGGTGGCAGCCCGGAATCATGAATGCAACTTTCCAGGCGCACTTTAGCAATTGAATCAGAAAGAGAGCCTGCCCAGCCGGCATAGGTGTCGGCAAGAATAAGTGATAACACGCTGGAAGGATAGAGATGATAAAATTCTTGGGCAAGAAGGCCACCCCACGATAGTCCGAGTATATGCGCCTGGTTAATATTTCCTGAATCAAGAAGTGTCACAAGACAGTTAGCCCAATTT
>CAYSIU010000127.1:0-4644 GCA_964431095.1 uncultured Chitinophaga sp.
AGGGGTAACGGCGCTATGGAGGAAAACCAGGTAACGGAAGAACGGCTCGATAAAGTAAAACGCCTGAATACATTGGCTGAGCAACGCGGACAATCGCTTGCACAAATGGCATTGGCATGGGTGCTGAAAGATCCGCGCATCACTTCGGTATTGATAGGGGCCAGCAAACCTGAGCAGGTAACGGATTCACTGCAATGCATCAAGAATTATCATTTCAGTGCGGAAGAACTGGCGCAGATTGAACAAATATTGAAGTAATTATTTCTACTTTCGCAGCATGACCAATGAAAAAGCCGTAGCCGAGAAACTGTTGCAGGTTGGAGCAGTAAAATTAAGTCCTGATGCCCCCTTTACCTGGGCCAGTGGCTGGAAAAGCCCTATTTACTGCGATAACCGTAAAGTGTTGTCCTTTCCCTTTATTCGCGATTATATTAAATCTGAATTATGCAATCTGGTGTTTGAGCGGTTCCCTGATGCAGAGCTGCTGGCAGGCGTGGCTACAGCCGGTATTGCCTGGGGAGCCATGGTAGCCGACCAGTTGAAATTACCTTATATATATGTCCGGCCAAAGCCTAAAGAACATGGGTTGGGCAACCAGGTGGAAGGTTATTATGAAAAGGGGCAAAAAACAGTGCTGATCGAGGATCTTGTTTCCACTGGCGGGAGCAGTCTTCAGGTGGCGGAGGTATTAAGAGCCGGAGGCCTGGAACTGAACGGGATGGTTTCTATATTTACCTATGGTTTCACGGAAGCAACGGAAGCTTTTTCCAAAGTGGGATTGACCTATTATTCATTGACAGATTATACCAGTTTGATCGAACTCGCTCTTGCCAAAGGGCTGGTTTCGACTGCCCAGCAGGAGATCTTGATGAAATGGCGGGAGAATCCGGCAGGATGGAGCCCAACCCCCGGTTCCTAGAGGAGGGAATAATGATTCGTTAATATTCTGCAGACTTTAAAAGCGACCAGCGTTTTAAGCCTGTATTCAATCTAATTTTGAGAAAAGTACTTTGATGAGAAAAATTCTTTTTTCGTCGCTTGCTGTTATCGGACTTTCAGTGACGGGTCTTTCCCAGGTCAAACCCATTCAGACCGCCACGATCAAGACGCCCAATGCACTTTGCGAGAACTGCAAAAAACGGATAGAAGCCTACCTGAAGCCTTATGATGGAATAATCGAGGTCAATGTAAACTATCACAAAGGCGAAACAAAAGTGAAATTCATCACGGACCGGATCAATATTGAAGAGATAAAGGCCTATATCGCCAATTGCGGGTATGATGCCGACGATGTGCCTGCCAGTGAAGACGCCTATAACCGCCTGCCCAAGTCATGCAAAAAATATGAAGATGGGGGAGGGCATCCGAAACCTAAAACTCCGGTAAAGCAATAATTCCGATTCCGGTAACTTTTCACAATTACGAATTATCCGGGTTGCTGACTTCTTCTGTGGCCTGACCAACTACTGATTTAAAAGCTCCGACAAATTCTGCTTCCCTTCATAATGGATAGGATAATTTATAAAAAATCCTGCCTTGCCAACCCTGGCCTTTCCTTCAATTTTTACCATCACTTCCTGGTTGAAGAGAACAGCAGCCGAATTTTGTATGGCCTTACTCATATCAACCTGCAGTTTTACGGGCAGCTCGAAATCCCCGTTGGCGGGGATCAGCACCAGGGTATCGACTGTGAAATGGCCCAGGAAATTGCCTTCCAGCCATGCCTCCCCCTCCGCTTTTTTTAGTCTCAGCCGGGAATTATTAGGGTTGTAGTAATGCAGATCGAGAGTCAGCGCCGATTCTTTAAGACCCAGGCTGGTAAGGTGGATATTTTCCACACCCCGGAAGTCCGGGTCTTTCATCGAATGGCAGGAGGGAAGAAAGACAAATCCAAGAAAAATAATATATGATCTGGTCCAATAATTTTTAACCAATTGCCCAAATTCCACAGAAGGGCAGGGGGGTAAAATAAGAAGTTGAACCCTGTTTTGGCATCTACTTCCCACCATACGGAAAGAGAATAAGGCATAGAGATTTAGTAGGATTAGAAATGTCAAATGATTTTAAAGCAAATATGCGCCAAAATTCTCAAGTAGGTTAACCCGGTGCTGGAAGGCCCAAAATGCCCAAAAATGCCTCTAATTCTGCTTTAGGACAGCCTATTTCTCCAAATCCTATTTCGTATGACGAACAGGACGAATCAAAAGAGTGTCATTCTTTTTGGTCTGAATGGAGAGATTTATCTCTTGAAGACAAAGCTGTATGTTTTCTAACATGGAGTCTTGGCGCAGCAATATTTGCTGCGTCTGTTTATTTAGTGATATTGGTCGTTTCCAATCCTTGATAAGAGTAATTACTCCAATCGCTACGGTAAATCCGGTGAGTAATGGAAGCCAAATATTTACTCGCTTTGCCAATTTTATTATAGCAGCCTGTTGCTTTCTATAATCAGATTCTATTTTATATGCAATTTTCCCTCGATCATTTAGGAAGTATTGCGACTGTTCATCTTTTGGAGGGGCATCTCCAACAGTACTTAGAAATTTATCTCTTGAATAGAAATTGTCTATTGTTTCAAAAGGATTTTCCCTTTGATGGTTATTGAATTCCTTACCTTTTTCAAAGATGGTTTTAAACGCAGCTTTTGTGAAAAATTGGGTTTTAGCGTTTTCTTGATAAAGTCTTTTCAGTATCAAAAATTCAATATCCCACATAAAGAGCAATTATTTCTTTTTTTTAGGCGGCGTATCTAAGACCATTTTTACTAAATTCTCAAAAGAGGTATTGACCTTTAGCGGCTGATCTTTTTTAGCAACTTTCTTTGAAGGGGATTTTTTCTTAGCCATGCAGCTAAGTTACAAACTATTGCCCGTTTATAAATTCAATGCCTTTTGTGGGCTTTGGCATTATAAGGTCTTTGTATTTTAATCTTCCGGCAGTTTTTTGCATGGCATCTGTAAATCTTTCCCCGTCTTTTATTTTGCGTGTATTGAAGCGATAAGCGGTTTCATTGCAATACTTGTTTAAATGATAAGGGCTGACTTGGTGGTATATGCCAATGATTGACCTTTTTAGCATGGAAAACAGCCCCTCTACTGAATTAGTACTAAATCCGTCTTTTTTAAATTCAAGCTGTGAATGATTAACCGTTACATGGCCCCGGTATTCGTCTATAAGCCCCGTATATCCGTTTGCTTCATCTGTTACCAGCATTGCGTCTTCGTGGACGTTCTGTCTTACCTTATCTTTCAGGGTATCATTCCCGATTACTGATAATTTAGCTTTGCCATCTTGCTGTACCAATCCCATTACAGCAGTCTTATTGTCAATCCCGGCTTCATGTAAGGCAGTTCTCTTTGTCTTATTCATATTGGCCCAGCGGCCCCCTACATGGGCTTCGTCCACAGCTACAACGTTATTTAATAGTTCAGGGGCTTTATCCGTTACCATTTCTCTGATCCTGTGCAGTAAGAACCACGCAGCCTTTTGGCCTATCCCAAGATCACGGGCAAGCTGGCATGAGCTAATCCCTTTCTTATGCCCCGTTACCAGCCATATAGCGGCAAACCATTTGCACAAAGGTAGTTTGGTATTTTCCATGAGTGAGCCAACCATAACCGAAAACCGGGCCTTACAAGTCAAACTACGGCAAGTATAGGTTTTCATATCCAAATTACGGTAAGCCCCCTTTTTATTGCAATAAGGGCAAATGATCTTCCCATCCGGCCAGCGCATTTTCTCCAAATAGCTACGGGCCTTGTCCTCAGTATTGAAGTACTGTATTAGTTCAGGCAGTGTCTTGAATTGGTGTTGCAGGTTCATAATTTAATTAGTTTGTAACTTGTAACAACAAGATTAAAAAAATATACACTATGCTTACCCACCAAGAAGCCTTTTGGCTCCAATTCTCCATTGTTTTAAGTCCTGTCATTGCTGTAATTGTTACGATTGTTTATCAAAAACTACAATCAAAAAGAAATGCTAAAATGAAATTGTTTTTAGATTTGATTTCGACAAGAGATCAAGTGCCGATTGATTATAATTACGTGCTTGCATTAAATCGTATTGGTGTAGTTTTTCATAAACAAAAGGGCATTGTTCAGCTATGGCACGAATATTACGATTTGCTGAATTTGCCTGTGTCCGAAAACATTGTTCAGCTTGGCAATCACAAAAAGATTGAATTGCTGTCTGCAATGGCTGAACATTTAGGGTATGGGCAGTTACCACAAATTGAATTGGAGAAATATTATCAGCCAAAGGGGCATTATGACTGGCACAAAACGACAGCAGAAATTCAACAGGAATTATTGCGGGTATTGAAAAATACCGAAACTCTATACTTCTTAGCGCAAACAGATGACCAGTCCAAAGTGACTGCCACCAACGAGAAACTTTTGAAAAAGCCCGATTCCGATGGTAAATAGGGGAGTATTTCTGTTCCATGCTTTGGGGATTTTATAAGCATGGTTTTCGGCCAAAGGGCTTAGCAGCCCCCTGTTCTTATATCTCAGAAAAACCTGCGGCTTTTTGCCGGTTCACCAATTTTTGTACTGCTTCCTCACTAATATAGTTAGAACATAGTACAGTGAGCTTCGATATAAGGCCCCCTGTTTTTTTGCGAAATTCGTACTAATTAATTTA